>JAACJX010000602.1 GCA_014237545.1 Ardenticatenia bacterium
CGCAGGCGCATGTCCATCCACACCGGCTCTGAGGCTTCCCGCGTGGCGGGCGGGTGGTTGCGCTCCAGCTCTTCGATAAAGCTTTCCAGGCTACTGGCCAGGAGGATCGCTTGCTCCTTCTCAACCACCAGGGAGATGGTCTGGGTGCCCCGACTGCCCTGGAGGTAAAAGGTTCGCTGACCGGGCACCCCGATGGTTCCCACAGTCAGATGCGATGCCGGATTCAAATCAATTTGATGAGCCATGAATCGTCACTCTTCTTCATCGAGCGCGGCAGACGAAACAGGATGGGGCGCTCGAGCAGGCTTATTGCCGTCTGCTGCCGGGAGGATGGTGGCCTGGTGGCTGACCTTGTCATCCTTCCCGCGCAACGGCATGGATTCTTGATCGGATTGCTTTCGTTGTTTAGCGGTTTTCTTGTCTTTCTTGCCTTTTTCCGGCCCTGAGGGCATGTGGAGAGGGCCGTCGTCATTGACGCGCAACACGCGCACCATGCCGTCGGGACTTAGTTGCAGGATGCTGGCCGAAGCGGGTGAAATGGCCAGGCGTTGAAAGAGGTCAATGTGGACACCGAGATAGTGGGCCAGCAGCAGCCGGATCATATCGGCATGGGAAACGACGACCACTATTTCCTTTTCATGCCTGGCGCTAATCGCTTCAATGGCCTGTATGCCCCGAAACTGGACTTCGCGCAACGCTTCGCCCTGGGGAAATCGCATGCGGCTGGGGAAAAACTGGACGGCCCGCCACAACGGATTTTTGGCCAGCTTCTTGATCTTTTTCCCTTCCCACTCCCCGTATTCTACTTCGGCCATCTCATCGACGAAGATCGTCGTCAGGCGATGGGTGTCGGCGATGTAGGCGGCCGTCTCCGCGCAGCGCGTCACCGGGCTGCTGTACACGGCCTTGATCGGCAGCGCCGCCAACCGTTGCGCCACGGCATGGGCTTGCTGGTGGCCCGCCTCGTTCAGGTGAACGCCGGGAATCCGGCCCGCCAGCTTGTTTTTCTTCGACCAATCATTTTCGCCATGCCGCACCAGGATGATGGTTCCCATGCGAAAATGATAGCACAAAAAGAGGGGAGGTACGATTGGTTAGCGCGGCAATGCCCGGCGGCCTCAGGGCGCGGTTGTGGGCACGGTTGTGGGCACGGTTGTGGGCGCGGGGGTCGCGTCGAGAACGTTCGACGGCGTGGCGACCGGGAAGTCATCGATGCCCGACTGCGGATCGACAGGGGTCACGCCTCCNTCGAACGCCGGCAACTCGCCGCCATCCAGAGGAATGACGCCGGGCGTCTCGCCGCTCGGCTCTTCGCTGGGAGTGCCGAAATCAAATTGCGGCAACTGGGGATTGAACAGGATGGAATTGCAAACGGGCGTCTGCGCGGCCGCTTCCTCGGGGGTCAGGTCGCCCATGAGGGATGAATACTGCCCGACGCCGAAGTAGGCGGCGATGACGTGGCAGGCAATCGGCGTCGCCCAGGCCGAACCCTCGCCGCCGTTGAAGACAAATACGGAGACGGCAATTTCCGGGTCATCGTACGGCGCAAAGGCCACGTACCAGGCGTGCGTGGGCAGGATGCGACGCTGCGCGATGTCTTCGAACCGGCACCAGCCGCGACTGATGGCGATGTTGTCGCAATACTCCGACGTCCCTGTCTTGCCCGCGGTGAGAACGCCCGCCGCGTCCAGGCCATTCCAGTCAACGTAGGTTGCGCCGGTGCCGAATACATTTGTATCCAGGATGTGCTGGTTCACCTCGCGCATCCCCTCGCGCACAACCTGCAGGTATTGCTGGTCCACGGCCAGGGTGTCGATCACCTCGGGCTGGAAAACCACGTTGCCGTCAGCATCGAACTCCACGTTGATGGTCGGGTCCGACAGAGGGTTGCCATCGCGATCGGTGATGACGGTGTTACCGTTACGGTCCTGGTGGGCGCGGGCAATGATCTCGCTGTTGTCGTCGGTGATGACGACATTGCCCTCGGCGTCGGTCATGTGATGGACGATGGACGGCCGGTAAAGGAAGCCGCCATTGGCGATGACGGCTGTCATTTGCGCCTGTTGCAGGGGCGTGGCGGTCATGAAGCCCTGGCCGATACCGAGGTTATAGTCGTCACCNGTTGACCACGGTTCGCCCTGGGTCTGCCGNTTCCAGGCGCGAGTGGGCAGGTTGCCCTCCGCCTCAAGCGGCAATTCGATGCCCTGNACGCGGCCNTAGCCAAANTGGCGNCCATAGAGATCGATGCGGTCGACGGTCAGCCCCTCGACAAACTCGCCATCCTGGTCGAAGCCGCCGGTAATCTTGTAGAAATACACGTCGCACGAATACTTGATGGCCAGCCGCATATTCATCAGGCCGTGGCCGTTCAGGTCCCAGCACACGAAGGGTTGCACGCGGCCGGGGTCGNTGGGGGCGAANCGATTGGGGATCTCGATCGTGCCGGGGTCGAACAGGTAGCGCTCCGGCGAGATGATGCCCTCTTGCATGGCGGCCGCCGCCGGAACCAGNTTNAACGTGGAGCCGGGGGGATANGTGCCGCTGATGGCGTGATTGACAAGGGGGGTATATTCGTTGCGCGCCAGGCCCAGATAGTACTCGACCGGCACCTCGGTCTTGAACCGATTGTTGTCGAANGTCGGTAGNTTGGCCATGACGATGACTTCGCCCGTTTTCACGTTGAGCACCACAACGGACGCTTGCTCGATCTCCGGTAAGGTGCGCTCGCCNGTGATCTCGTCAATGCGGGCCGTCTCCGAGTTACGCTTCATGAACTGGGCCATGATGTCATACGTGATCATCTGNAGGCGGGAATCGAGCGTCAGGTGCATATTCAGGCCCGCTTCCGGCTCCTGGGCNTCGCCCACNTGCCGGACTTCNCGCCCGGTCCAGTCCTGCTCGATGGTGCGGCGACCNTTCTCGCCGGCCAGTTCCAGCTCCATTGANGACTCCAGGCCGGCCCAGCCGACTCGGTCATCGCGTTCGTAATTCAGCACGTCGATCCAGTTCTGGTTCGGAACCGGGCCCATGTAGCCGATGAGGTGGGCGGTGTATTCGCCGGTTGGGTATTCGCGCAGGGCTTGAGGCAGGATGCGCACGCCCGGCAAGAAAATGCTCTCCTGCTCGATGCGATAGGCCACGGAGATGGGCACGCCGGTAGTGATGATCGCTGGAATGTACGGGGCGAAGCTGTTTTCCTCGACGATAGCCTCGATACTGGCGGGCAGGCGCGGCACGACGCCGGCCTCGTCGAGCGTCTCTTCGACCGACGCGCCATAAATCTCAGCCAGGCGCGCATAGGTGTTGACCAGCTCGGGGTTGGCGCTGGCGATCAGCGCCTCCTGCTCGACGGTATTTGTCACCGGCACGCCGGTCAGCAGCGCGAGCCGCTCGAACACGGCCTGCCGTTCATCGTCGTCGGTCGGCAAGAAGGCGGGGGTGATGGTGACGTTGAAACTGGGCTTGTTGATGGCCAGTGGAAGCCCCCGACGGTCGAAGATGACACCGCGCGGCGCGTCGGTGGTCAGCTCGGCGAACTGGTTTTCCGAGGCTCTTTCGGTCAGGCCTGGCCCCTTGGTCGCCTGCAGCCAGTAGACGCGNTAGACGAGCANGCTCAGGACAAGNANNACGACGATGCGCATGAANAGCAGGCGGCCGCCGACGCCGGGGATCTGCTGGATCTCCGGGTCNCGCTCCTCTGGTGGCTTCCATCCGATGCTCGACATCTCGNGTTATTATGCCCCATCCGGGTGTGAATTCACGGATTTCCCGCCAATTCTTAACCTGCNAAAGNNGTTNAATAGANAAAATCAGAACTCCACCCGTCGCGGGCGNAACGTGCGCAGNAATGAATCGGTGATNAAGTAGATNGGCANGATNAGAACGGCGTGGAANCCGATAAGCGGCAGCGTCTCGGCCAGCCCAGCTAGGCCGATTCCGTAGCCGAAGNCCCTAAGCCCAACGGCGTAGACGGCTAAATAGATGATNGTTCCCAGCGCGGCCATGAACATNGCCACCAGCANGCGGCGCGGCGGCAGCGCGCGCTGCAAGAGCAGCGGCAAGCCAACCCCGGCCATGAAGGCCAGCGCCGACAGNCCCAGAGGCGCGAGCGAGNACAGGTCGGCAAACAATCCGGCGATAAAGGCCCAGATCAATCCTTCCTCCAGCCCGCGGACGATCCCCCAGGCCAGAGCGACGAGAAACAGAAGTTGCGGCGAAAGGCCCAGAACGGGAAGCCGGCTCAATACGGACGAATGCAGGATTGCAAGCGCGGCCATCAGCGGGATAGCGACGTAGATGTATTTTGGCACGGCTACGGTTCCTCGCTGAAAATCTCGGTGTTGATTGTGTTGAACTCGGTCACCACAAAGACTATCTCGACGGAGGAGAAATCGACCGCTGGCTGGACGACGGCGCGCTGGAACAGCTCGGCCTCGTTCCGCTCGACGTCGATCACTCGCCCAATGACCAGGTTCTCCGGGAATTTGCCGCCCAGACC
>JAACJX010000288.1 GCA_014237545.1 Ardenticatenia bacterium
AGCGCATCGCCCAGGGCTTGCCGCAGAAAGCGGCTTGTCTCCTCCAGGCTGAAACGTAAATCGGCCGCGCGCACTTCGATCATCAGGTTGCGGGCTCGCCAATTGCTGAGGGGCAGCGGCAGATCGTGGCGCGAGAGCAGCACCAGATGGAGCAGCGGATGGGGATGGCGCATCAGTTCGCGCAAGACAGCCAGGACGTCGGCGGAGCGAATCAGGTGGCAATCTTCGATGACGAGGACGACGTCCTGGTCGAGCCGGTTCAGTTCGGCAACGACTGATTCAACGAAGGCCAAAACCGACAGCGAGCGACTGGCCTCCAGCGTGGCCCCCAGCTCCACGCCGAACGTGGGCGCGGCGCGGCGAATGGCGGCCAGAAAGTAGATCATGAAGACCGCGGGGTCGTTATCGGCGTCGTCAAGCGCATACCAGGCGCGATGAAGCGCGCACGTCTGGAGCCAGGCGGCCACAGCCGTCGATTTGCCATAGCCGGCCGGCGCGGAAACAAGCGTCAGGGGGTGTTTGGGAATGCGCGCCAGACGATTCGCCAGCCGTAGCCGCGGCACGAAATCTTCGGGGGCCGGCGGGATGAATAGCTTCGTCGCGTTGAGCGTGGACCAACTGCTATGTTCAGCCATGGTGCAATGATGCGTAGCAAAGCATTATAGCCCAGCCCGCGGGCTGAAACAATTTACCCGGCTCCTTTTCAACCTTCCCTGAGTCCCTTATAATGCGTCTGTGCCGACATCAATCATCGCCACGAAACTTTTTATTCCCCCATCCCGTCCCGAAATCGTGCTTCGGCCTCGCCTGACGCAACAACTGAACGCCGGCCTGCGCCGCAAATTGACCCTCATCTCGGCCCCGGCCGGTTTTGGCAAGACGACGCTGATCAGCGAGTGGATTGCCGGCAATCAGCGGCCGGTCGCCTGGCTGTCTCTGGCCGAAGAGGAGAGCGATCTGCCGCGATTTCTGACGTATCTGATCGCCGCTTTGCAAACCATCGCGGCGGAAGTTGGCGCGTCGGCGTTGCCGGTCTTGCAGCCCGCTCAGCCGTTGCCCATCACTGCGATTTTGACCGCTCTGGTGAATGACATCTCCGCCATCCCGAACGATTTCGTCCTCGTTCTGGATGATTACCACCTGGTCGACAACCCGGAGGTAGACCAGGCGCTCGCCTTCCTGGTGGAGCACTCGCCCGCGCAGATGCATCTGGCAATGACCACCCGTGAGGATCCCAATTTGCCCCTGGCCCGGCTGCGCGTCCGCGACCAGTTGACCGAGCTGCGCGCCGCCGAATTACGGTTCACGCCGTCCGAAGCNGCTGAATTCCTAGACAAGGTGATGGGGCTGGCGCTGTCGGCCGACGAGGTGGCGGCTCTGGATAGCCGCACCGAAGGCTGGATTGCCGGCTTGCAACTGGCCGCGCTATCGATGAAGGGCAACCGCGACGTTGGCGCGTTTATCCGAGCTTTTGCCGGCGACCATCGCTATATCGTGGACTATCTCGTCGAGGAGGTATTGAAGCGCCAGCCCGAGGCGATCCGTAGCTTTCTGCTGCAGACGTCCCTCCTTGATCGNCTGAACGGCTCACTCTGCGATGCAATCACTGGCCAGGCGGACGGAAAGGGCCGGTTAGCCGCGTTGCAGCGAGGCAACTTCTTCCTCGTTTCGCTGGATGACCGGCGACATTGGTACCGCTATCATCCCCTTTTTGCGGATGTGCTGCGCGCGCATTTGCGGGCGGAGCAGCCCGACCTCCTGCCCATCCTTCACCGGCGGGCCAGCGAATGGTACGAGCAGGATGGCTTGGCGCCGGAGGCNATACAACACGCGCTGGCGGCCCGGGATTTCGAACGGGCCGCCGTCCTGATCGAACTAGCACTGCCCATGACGCGCCAGACCAGGCAGGAAGCCATGATGCTGAGCTGGTTCCAGGCCCTGCCCACCGCTATGTTCCAGCAGCGGCCGGTCCTCGCACTCCACTTCGTCGGCACATTAATGCAAAACGGCCGAGTGGAGGAAGGGGAGGCCCGCCTGCGAGACGTTGAGCGGTGGGTGGGTGGCGACGCTCAGGCGCGGCCGATCTACGTTGACGAGGAAGAATTTCAACGCCTGCCCGGTTTGGTCGCCATGTACCACGCCGGCATTGCCCTCGTGCAAGGCGACGCGGCCGGCGCGCTGCGCCATGCCCGGCAGGTGCTCGACCTGGCGCGGCCGGACGACAACTTCATCCGCGGCGCGTCTTCNGCGCTCCTGGGGCTGGCCTCGTGGGCCNGCGGAGACCTGGACACAGGCCAGCGGTTATTTGGCGAGGGCATGGCCTATTTGCAGAAGGCCGGCTTTATTTCCGACGTGATCGGCGGCTCGGTCACATTGGCGGACATTCTGCTGGCGCAAGGCCACATGCGCGAGGCGCGAGGCAATTACGAGCGCGGGTTGAAGCTGGCATACCCTGCGGACGGGTCGCCACTGCGTGGAGCGGCCGACATGCACGTGGGCTTGAGCGATATCTATCGCGAACAAAACGAGCTGGATGTCGCCGCGCAGCACCTCCACAGAAGCCAGGAGTTGGGCGAACTCAACGGGTTGCCCAAAAACCTGTACCGCCAGCGCGTGGCCCAGGCGCGCCTGTTGGCCGCCCAAGGAGATTACGGTGGCGCGCTTGACCTGCTGGATGAGGCCGAACGCATATACGAAAGTGATTTTTCGCCCAATTTTCAACCTGTCGCGGCGTTGCGGGCGCGGGTGTGGATCGCCGCAGGCCGGTTGAGCGAGGCGCTCGGCTGGGCGCGAGAGCAAGGCCTGTCGGCCGAGGACGAACTGAGCTATCTGCGCGAATTTGACCACATCACCCTGGCCCGGCTTCTCATGGCCCAGGCCACGAACGGCGGCCCGGANAGTTCGCTGGGCGAAGCGCTCCGCTTGCTGGAGCGGCTGCGCCAGGCGGCCAAAGCAGGCGGCCGGATGGGCAGCGCAATTGAAATCATGGCCCTCCAGGCGCTGGCCTGCCAGTTGCAAGGAGATGCGCCGGCGGCGCGTGACCATTTGCGCCGCGCTCTGATGCTGGCCGAGCCGGAAGGCTACGCCCGGGTCTTTCTGGACGAAGGCCCCCGCATGGCCCACTTGATCAGCGAAGTGGCCGGGGAGGGCACGCTTCCCGCCTACACNGCCCGGCTGCTCGCNGCCTTTGACGGCTCGCAGCCGGGCCCGACGGCCGAGGGCAAATACCCGGCNGCCCGCGCCTCTCTGCTCCCATCCGAGCCGCTCAGCCAGCGTGAACTCGACATCCTNCGCCTGTTCAACACAGAGCTATCGGGGCCGGAGATCGCCCAGGAACTCGTCATCGCCTTGAGCACNGTCCGCACCCACACNAAGAGTATCTACAGCAAGCTCGACGTCAACAGTCGCCGGGCGGCGGTCAACCGGGCCATTGAGTTGGGCATAATCTAGCACCCGAACAGACCGGGCCAACCAGATGGTCAGGCTCACGTTTTGTCCCTCCGCAAACATTGCGCGCCCACATGTCAGATCTCGACGAGNTGGAGAAGTGATCGAACCTTCTGAATTGTTGCTTAAGTGATTATTCGAAAGGTTCGCTCACTTTTATCAGGTGCAAAGACCTGACAGGTGGGCGCGTAACGCCTCGGTTGAGCAAGTAGTTTCGTCGCCCACCTGTCAGGTCTGGGCAGAGCCATTGTGAAAGGACNNTTTTCATAATGGCTTAAATGTAAATTCGTTAGGCGTATCTCGTAACCTCATAACTCCCCCCATCAATCCCCACATGTGGGGAAGACATCTCCCCCCGTCCATCNGTATAGTGTCTCCAATCGAACCAAAGCAGGCAGTTATGCCGGGTGTCACCGACACTAAANCCCATGGTTCAAACAGGAGACAGAGAAATGAACATCACAGGCAGGCTCTCGGTTAATCAGAACAAAGCGATCATTACTACATCGACCCTCTTTCGTCTGGCCGGACTGGCGGCCGTGGCGGCCGGGCTATGCTTCGTCATCGTCGGGCTGTTCCATCAGGCCAACATTCCCGCATCGGTCACCACCGCAACGTGGGCAAATGTCCACATCGCGGCGGTCATCATGGGCTACCTTGGAATCATCGGTATGAC
>JAACJX010000290.1 GCA_014237545.1 Ardenticatenia bacterium
GGCCAGCGAGACCTTGTTGGCGATGCGGCGCATGCGGCCGAAGTAGTGGGCCCGCTCCGTGACGCCGACCGCCCCGCGGGTGTCGAGCACGTTGAAGAGCTGCGAGCACTTCAGGTTGTAGTCGTGGGCCGGGGCCACCAGACCGGCCTCCAGGCAGCGCAACGCCTCGCGCTCGTAGGTGTCGTAGATCATCTTCAGCGCGTCCACATCGGCAACGTTGAAGTAGTAGTGGCAGTGCTCGATCTCGGCCTGCAGCAAGGCGTCGCCGTATTTGACACCCGCTCCGTAATCCATCTCCCACACGCTGTTCTTGCCCTGCAGAGCCAGGGCGATGCGGTCGAGGCCGTAGGTGATCTCGACCGACACCGGGTCGAGGTCAAGGCCGCCCGCCTGCTGGAAGTAGGTGAACTGGGTGATCTCCTGCCCGTCGAGCCATACCTCCCAGCCCAACCCCCACGCGCCGAGGGCGGGCGACTGCCAGTTGTCCTCGACGAAGCGGATGTCATGCTCGCGCTGGCTGATGCCGATGGCTTCCAGGCTGCCCAGATAGAGTTCGATGGGGTTGCCGGGGTCGGGCTTCAGGATGACCTGCAACTGGTAGTGCTGCTGCATGCGGTTGGGGTTGTCGCCGAAGCGGCCGTCGTCGGGGCGGATGCTCGGCTCGATATAGGCCACGTTCCACGGCTCGGGGCCGAGGACGCGCAGGATTGTGGCCGGGTTCATGGTCCCCGCGCCGACCTGCACGTTGTACGGCTGCCAGATGAGGCAGCCCTGCGCCTGCCAGTACTCCAGCAGGCGCATGATCATTTGTTGAAAGTTAAGATTGTCGGAAGACATTATTCAGTAACCAGTGAATAGGTAACAGGGAACAGCAAACAATTAACAGTTTACGGTCGCAATCGATAAGCCGGCGATTATAACACAGTGGGAAACAAGGCGGAATGAGCTTATTGGCGCGAGCGCATGTCTTTAATCTGCGCAAGCTGTGGATTCTTTTTTCCGTGTTCTATTCATCTTCCGGCGGGGCAAATAGCTCGGCCTCGCGGCGAAGACGATGAAGGAAATCCGACGACTTGAGCTCGCGCTCCAGGATGTGGGTCAGGTAATCGTGGGTGACCCGCTCGATCTCGTGGAGCACGGCCGGGCGCAGCCGCAGCTGGCCGACGGTGTCCCACGGACGCGTCTGCAGATAGCGCATCACCTTGACCGCCACGGCCGATACGGGCCGCGCGCGGGGGTCGATCGCCATGCAGTTTGGGCACAGCAATCCACCGAGGTCAGCGCTGAAGGCCTGGTCCTGCTCCTGGATTGGCTCGCCGCAATGGAGGCAGTTAAACAGGCGCGGCTGGAAGCCGGTCAGCGACAACAGGCGCAACTCGTAGAANCGAGCAGGGAGCAACAGCTCNTCCGCCGGCGCGCCGGCANACCANCCCAGCGCGGCCGNCAACNACTCGTAGATGTCGCGATGAGGGTCCTCGTCGACGGTGAAGCGGTCGAGCAACTCCACGGCATAGGAGGCATAGGTGGCCCGCACCAGGTCATCGCGCAGCGGCGCGTAGGCTTCGNCCATCTCGGCCTGGGTCACGATGTCGAGGTCGCGCCCCTCGGCGATAAGGAACTTGCTGCGCATGAAGAGCTCGACGTGGCCCGTCTTGCGGCTCTGCGGCTTGCGCGCGCCTTTGCCGATGGCCCTGACCTTGCCGCGGTCGATNCTGAACAGCGTCANCAGGCGATCGGCCTCGCCGAANTCNCTNCGGCGGATGACGATGGCTTCGGTACGGTATGTGCGCTCGCGTGGCATAGGCTATAAGTTTACCACCTCTTGCCGCCGTTTGCCGCGACTCGCGCCGATCGGGTATAATCCTGATTGGTCGATTCACTCGACTGGCCGACTCCGTAGCTCAATCGGCAGAGCAGGGGACTTTTAATCCCAAGGTTTTGGGTTCGATTCCCAACGGAGTCATCTGGTGGCCTGACAGCTGGAAAGGGCTGACTCACGTCTCACCAATCGGCTCGCAAGGTTCATCAACAATGGCCGGAGCGTGCCTCTTGCGAGGTATCGCTCCGGCCTCACTGTCAGGAATCCGCTATTTGTTTTTGATAAACGGGAGATAGGCTCCGCCCGAAATGAAGAGTTCCCGGCGGGCATCGTGGACCACCCGGGCTTCCCCACTATCCGTCACCAGCAGTTCGGCACGCGCCTCGGCTGTTCCGGGCTGTCCCCCCGCGGTGAATGTGGCGATGAACACACCATTCCCGTTGGTTGTGCCGGTTACCACCTCTTGATTGGCACCGACCGTTCCCCTTCGCCCATCACCGGAAACGCCGATACGCACCTTCTGGCCCGCTACCGGCTCGTCGTAGCGATTAGTCACCCTTGCCGTCAAGGTAGTCTTGCCACCGGGCGAAAGCTGGGTCTGGGCCGCGCTGAGGGTGATACTGTTGGCGGGTGCGGCGCCGATCTTGATCTCGGTTTGAGCTTGTGTGGCCGCCGCGCGCGTCCCGCCGGCATAGGCGGTAATGACAGCCGTGCCGGCCGAATTACCACTGGTGAACTCAGCGATGAAGTAACCGCCTCTGGTAGTGGCAACCGAAGGACTAATCGTTCCTTTAGTGGCGCTCAGAATGACTTCCGTGCCNTCGGCCACTCCGGCGCCCTGCTCGTCGACCACGAAGAANTGTAATTCCGCCTTCTCGCCGCCCGGGCGTAGATAGAGAACGTTATTGAAGATTTGAATTTCCGCCGGCGGCCGGTGGCGGGTGACAACGGCCGAGGCTGTCGCCGCCATAACGCCTTGCTCTTCCTCGATTGCGCTCAGGACAACTTCGCCTGATGCGCCGCTAGGCAGGGCCGGGCCTGACGGACCCATGGTCACCTCGACGTTGATCGTCACAACTTGCCCCGGGTCGGCCGCGACACTGTCGGGCATCGTGACATTCCAGTTGAGAGGATTGCTGGCGGCAAGCAGGTAGCTGTGGCGAACCGTGTCGAGATTTGTCAGCCGGAACTGTAAAAGAGTCGCTCCGCCGTAATTAGGGCCATCTCCCAGCGATTCCAAAAGGACCGGCTGGAAGCTGTAGGGCACCGGATCGCTGCGTTCGAACGCTTTCCCCTCATGCGTGCCTGTCACATATAAATAAGCCGCTCCCGCGCTTGGCGGAGTGTAGGGGGCGCTGCCGTAGGTACCGTCTCCGGCGCGACCGTCGCCGTGTGCCCCGTCATCAAAGAGGTCGAATGCCGATCCGAAGGCCTTGCCGTCCGGCCGCATAAACAGGCCGCTGAGCTTGCTCGCATCCAGCGGTGCACCCATATAGACCACGATCTCGCTCCCGCCTGTGCCCAGATCGTGGGGGCCGACGCTCTCGACGCTAATTGGGCTGGCGGCCATGGTAATGAGCGAAAAAGTGCCTTCGCCGCTCGGTCCGGCATCAACGATAGCCTGCCATTCGCCGTATCGGCCGCCGACGTTCGCCTGAACGTACTGCACCAGGCCCAGATCGAGACACAACACGGCGCTGGTATTGCCGCAATCCACTTGCTGACCGCCGGGATACTTGACAACCAGATCTTCAAAGTCGCCGGAGTAGCCCGTGAGCAGGAAGGCAATGCCGCCCATGTGCTCGTCTACCGTGGCTGAATAGGTCCTGGTCGGCTGTGCCGGCGCGGGCGTGAATTTGTAGCCCATGCCCTCGGCCGCGCCGCTAATATCGTTGAAACTGACCTGCACCCCGCCGGCGCCGGCAGCGTTTTCAAGTCCAATGGTCGCCGAAGGCGCGCCCAGTCCATCGAGATCGTTATACAGGAAGCGGATTTCGCCGGTTTGCAGATTGAGTTGCGTCTGGAAGTCAAGATACCCGTTGAAACCCGTGGTGTAATAGTTCTTCTGCTCGATGGCGAACCACGCGCCCTCCTGTTTGGAATGGATTCCGGCCGGTGGGCCATCACAGGCCGGCGCGGCCGACGATTGGGCACAGAAAATGAGCCAGTCCAGATTATCCCAATAGGGGTATATCGCGTTATTGGGCAGCGCCGGATTGGGCAGCATGGTGTTTTCGGCCTGGCTTGCTCCAAAAGGCGCGCCGCCGAAAGTAAGATAGCCCTTCTCATAGGCCCTCACCGCGTTGAATGGGCCTTGCCCGAAATAGGTAAAGGTCCCCGGCAAAGCTACATCANGGTAGCTGTTCGAACTCGGCACGCCGTGATTCGTGCCGGTGCCGGCGGCGTCTATCCAATCATATTCCCAGGACGCCAGTCCGTCCCAGCGATAGGTGGCCGAGTCGNTGACATAATCACTCCACGCGCCAGCGCCNGCNCTATGGGTGATCTGCGCCCGCAGGATCTGGGCCGCGCTGGCTGCCTGTGCAGGATCAACATAGAGGAAGCTGCCGCCGCTGTTNATGGCCGTTAGAAGGTAGGGNACGATGCCGGGCGGCGTCTCGCCGGCCGCCGGGCCTAGGTATCGCTCTAATGCCCCTTCCGCCTCAATTCGGGCGTGCGCGGCCAGCGTCCCGGCGTCGATGCCCGCGGTCGCTGCCAATTGCTGTTGCGCCGTAACGTCTTCGACGCTCGCCGCGGCCAGCGTCGGGCAGCCGGCCAACAGCGCAACTGAAGCCTTAATCTCCCGCTCGTTGAGGGAAAGTTTCAGGCTCTCGACCGACGGGTATTCAAGCGTATTGCCGTCAGTGAAAAGCCAGGCATGCCCGCCTTGCTGGGCCTGTATGGCCTGGTCCAGTTGCAACAGCGACAACGTCTGGCAGTTATTATCGGCGGCATCGCTTGTACTCAGGCCCGCCACGGCCGGCGTGAGCCGGTTCGGGAAGAACTGCCCCGCAAAGACCGGGGTCTGTAAGAAACTGGTGTTGTCATANGTTACCAATGAGAACTCGGTGCCTTCTGGCGCGGCGCCGAGATCGTTAATGGCTTCGACAAGAACCGTCTTCACGGCATTGATCCTGGCCCCGGCCATACTCTTACTGTTGTCGACCAGATACGTAATCTGGTTCCACCAACTGCCCCCTGTCGGCCCTAAGGCGCCGCTGGNCGTTGTCCTGTCCGCTGCCTTAATAGCCAGCGTGGGTGGAGGAAGNGTGTAGCCGGTNTTCTGCATGATCACGGCCGCCGCCGGNCCGTCGGCCTGCTGCCCACTGGCAACCCACGCTCGGGCATANACATCGAAGGTGCAGACATCGTCGAACCACCCGGAGGCGATATTGTCAAAATCGTCGCCGGTGTAAACCTCCTGAGCCGGGGCGTGGCCCAGGGAAATCGTGTCCTGGTCGTCATCGATTGCGTCGAACAAATCCCACAGGGCTCCGGCAATGGCCATCTCATAGCGAACGCTGACGACGGCNGCCGGCTGGGTTGGTTCCAGGTTGACATTGATACTCGGCATGCCGCTGCCGTTGATATCGAGATAGCGGTTGCCGTCGGGCTGGCCCACAGTGGCGCGCACCGCGCTTTGCCAGTAGTCAGGGTAGCCCTCGCCCCAAGCCAGATCCGCGCTGGACGCCAATTTTCCAATGTAGTGATCGCCGCCGGGGTTGTCATCGCAACTGTAATAATCGTCGGCCATGTGGCCCCATTCGTGGATGATCACCGAGTCGTCCCAGGCATCGGGGTCAGAGGGGTCATCGGCGATGGTGATCTCGTTCCAGAAGGGGTTGTAATAGGAGCCGGAATCACCGTAGCCGGGCTCCCAATGGACCTCGCCTTCGCCGTCGAAAAGCGAATCTCCACCAGCCTCCCCGCCGCTATCGTGCCAGACGCGATAGGCGTCGAGTAAGGCGTCGGCGATGTTGAAGACGGCGCTCTGGGCGTCGTCGAGCGTGAAATCAAATACATGCGCGCCACCGTCGCTGGACAGGACTTCGGAGTCGTAGTAGTAAATCTCGTCGATCCAGGAACTGTCTTCGATCTCAGCAACCTTATGAACGCCCCCCTCAAAGATCTCGGCGTGGAGACGCACGTAGAGTTCCAGGTTGTCGCCGCCGAAGAATCCATCGTCATCACAAAAAGAATGCTCGAAGTAGCCGTTGTCGTCTGTATCGAACCTGTAAATGCTGTCGTCGAAGATGGAATCCTGTTCGCGAATCTCGACATAGGCCTTGCGGACCGGTACGCCTGTCAAGTCCACGTAGCCACCAGACCGCGGCGATCTCTCCGTGCGCGTGATCGTGCCGCTGATCACAAAACAGGGGTCGTCTGTGGCGGCATTGGGGACGACTCTTTGCGTCCCACGGCTGATCACAGCGGGCATGACCGTGCCCATTGGATCGCGAACATCGGGGTCCTTGTCGGAGACGGCCGAGAAATAGGGCCGGATCGTGTAGAAGGCGACGCCGGCCGCGCCAAATTGGAGATCAGGACCATAGTCCAGCACGGCCGCGCCGGCGATCTTGAATACGCCTGGCTCATCGAAGCGCACCTGGCGCGTGCTCTTTACCGTCTGCCCGGCAGCGACGGCGCCGAAATTCTCCTCTGGATTCCCAATAAGAACCGTGCCGCCAGGGGTTTGCCACTTCACAATAAGATTAGGGGTATCGGCATATGGTGTCGCCTCCAGCGTTAGCTCTGCTTCCCCACCCGTCGCAGGGGCAGCCCCAGCATATAACGTAATCTCAACCATATCACGCGGCCCCCCGGCGCGATCAGTTATGGGGCCGTCCTGGGCTCTCAATCGAGTCGCTGGAATAAGCAGGAGCAAGGCGAGCACGAACAGGGCCATTCTCGCCGGGAAACGACTCTCAGGTGCCATGGTATTCTCCTTTCAGGGCCTGAANGGCCTAAACGGACGCGAGACAATGACAGGAAAGCAGCCTTACCAGCTTGGCCACGTGCGTATGAACCCACAATCACCGCGACGGCGCGTTGATGCCACACCCAATGCTGCTCCACGTACCAGCAAAGCCATCAGCCACAGAGGCGGCGTTCGGCTTGAGCAACTCGTCCGGTATAAGTTAGCAACGTCGATCAAAATCGGCAAGAATCGGCAACGTCCCGGNGCCTCCACCAAAGGCTTCCCAGAACCGGACGCCGGCGGGCGGAGAGGATCGATGCGCGCCACCTNACGGCGTCCTATTCCTGCTGGATGAATAGCCGAGGGGTTCCCGCGATTAAAAACTTTACCGNTGGGGCAATAATCAACTTCGCGCCGAGCATAACAGGCGGAAACAAAACAGCCGCCTCTTGCGAGGCGGCTGCTGTGGATCTGATGCCAGGAGGGGAGCATCTAGACCCGGCGGTCGAATCCCGATCGAGGAGGGGGTGGGAAACAACCTGGGCCTAGTCGGGGTGTTCCAGTCGCGTTTCTCTCGTGCCAGNTTGGGGGGAGGAGTTCCTCTAAAACCCGTCTAGACTTAGACAATAGTATAATCAATCATGGATCGCTTTGCAAGGGGTATTAGCGGCAGATAAGCGCGCGCCGCATAGGAATTTAGTAGTATAATGGCCCGCGCATGATAGCTCCTAACAGAGTAGCGACGTCCAACAAATGCCGGGCGTGGGTAATAAAGCCGGCCCGCGTTGCGGCATAATTGAGAAGAAGTACTTATGGGACAAACGGTAAAAGGTCTTTACAAGTTGAGCCGGCCCATGTCGACGCTGACCGGGGTGCTGGCTGTCGTTCTGGGCGGCTATGTGGCNGGCACGGGGGCATGGGACAAGATCGCACTGGCCGCGCTGGCGACTCTGTTCGTTTCCGCGGCGGCCAACTCCTGGAACGACTACCGCGACATCGACATCGACCGTATTAATCAGCCCCAGCGCCCCCTCCCTTCCGGAATGGTCAGCCCGCGGGCGGCGCTCACCTTTTCCTTTGTTCTGGCGGCGCTGTCCATCGCGCTGTCGGCCCTGATCAGCCCCCTTGCCCTGGCCATCGCCATCGCTTCAAACATTCTGCTTTATGTCTACTCGGTCTGGTTGAAAAGCACCGTCCTGCTGGGCAACGCCACCGTGGCGCTTATCTCGGCACTCAGCCCGGTGTTCGGCGGCGTGGCGGCCGGCAATCCCGGGCCGTCGCTGTGGCTGGGGGCAATCATTTTCGTCGCCATCCTGGGGCGCGAGGTACTCAAGACGCTGGCTGACTATGAGGGGGATAAGGCCCACGAGGTGAAGACCATCTCGACTGCCGTCGGCCCGCGCGCGGCGCGCACGCTATTCTTCTGCCTGCTGGGCGCGACGGCGATCATCATGCTGGCCCCTTATCTGCTCGGCCACTTCAAGCCCATCTATGCCTACATCGTCGCCCTGGGCGTGTTCCCGGTGGCGCTCTA
>JAACJX010000489.1 GCA_014237545.1 Ardenticatenia bacterium
TCGCCGACGCCCAGGATGAGCTTGATCGCCTCGGTGGCCTGGATCGCGCCAATGGTCCCCGGCAGCACGCCCAGCACGCCGCCCTCGGCGCAGCTGGGCACGAGGCCGGGCGGCGGCGGCTCGGGGAAAAGGCAGCGATAGCACGGCCCCTCCTTCGCATAGAAAACAGATGCCTGACCCTCGAAGCGGAAGATGCTGCCGTAGACGTTGGGCTTACCCAGCAGCACGCAGGCATCATTGGTCAGGTAGCGTGTCGGGAAGTTGTCGGTGCCGTCGATGACGATGTCATACGGCGCGAACAGCTCCAGAGCGTTGGTCGAGGTGAGGGGCACCTCGTAGGTGTCTACCTGCACATGCGGGTTGATGTCGAGGATGCGCTCCTTAGCGCTCTCCAGCTTCAGACGGCCGACATCTTTGGTGCCGTGGATGATCTGGCGGTGCAGGTTGGAGAAGTCCACGGTGTCATAGTCGACCAGGCCGATGCGGCCGATGCCGGCCGCGGCCAGATACATGGCCAGCGGCGAGCCGAGGCCGCCCGCGCCGATCAGCAGGACGCCGGCCGCCTTCAGCTTCTTCTGCCCGCTCATGCCAACCTCGGGCATGATCAGGTGGCGGCTGTAGCGCCGGATTTCCTCGTGCGACAGGGTCACGCCGGCCAGGGCGGCCGGGTCGATCAGGGCTTGGATACTCATATAGTTCTCTCGTCAACAAGATTTGTGTGGAGACCGCCGATGGCCGATGGCCGGCCGCCGGTAAGCCTTTCAGGCGCCGCTCCTGGTCGGGAGACCAACTCGGCTGCCTGCCTTCCCAGCTTGGCGGCGTCGGCCAGCCCGTAATTTACTTGCCGGACGCGGCCCTGGCCATCGAGCCAGATGGTCGTGGGAAGGGAAAAGACATTGTACCGCGCGGCCATTTCCGGATCGCGCTCGGCGTCAATGCGCTCCACGCGCAGGTCGCCTTCGCAGGATTCCCGCAACTGGTCGATGAGACGCTCTTGCGTGGGGCAGACGGCGCAATGGTCGCCGCGAAAATAGAGCAGGGTGGGCGANNTNNCGNCGGCNTGAACCGGNNGCATCNGNCGCACGTGCCAGTAGCGCAGNANGTANAAGCCGGCNGCCAGCGCGGNGCTNAGGGCGATGACCAGAAGGATCCTGTCGAGCATGGCGCTAACTCCCTTGCTCAATTGGTCCGCGGGCGAAGCCGGGCAGACCGAGCTTGTGAAGCTGGTAGTATACGAAGCAGCCGGCGCAGAATCCTAAGAAGAGGTTGAGCGCGGCCAGAACGACGACCAGCCCGCCGAGCGCCCAGCCCAGGGAGGCCAGGCCGCCGTAGAGCGCGGCGAGCGCTCCGAGCAGGACAACCCCGCCGAACCCCTGGGCGAAGCGGTGGGGCTCCGGGTTGTCGACGATGACGTTAGGCTTAACGAGGCCCGACGGTCGCAGGATGTGCTGGTAGACGCGCTTGAAGAGCGACAGCGCCGGGACGGCCGTGCCCAACAGCATGACGGCGGCCACGAAAACGACCAGCCAGGCGGCATCGANCACAAANGCCAGAATGAGCANGGCGATGATAAACGCCTGATTGACCTTCAACGCGGATTGATCCACTTTTCTGTCGGGCATAGTGCGATTCCTCAATGTCGTTTTTATGTNAAATTGCCAGAAATTCGCGACCCATAGATCGGATGGATTTACGCAATCACACTTGATCTACTGGCCTACTGACTTACTGNCCTACTGATCTATTGGGTGCTGCTTACTTCGCTCCGCCGGCGATCGACGGGATGATCATCAGAGTGTCATCGGCCTTCAGCGCCGTCTCCGGCCCTTGCAGGCCGCGCACGTCTTCCTTGTTCAGGTAAACATTGACGAAGCTGCGCAGTTCTTCGCCTTCGAACAGGTGGCCCCGCAACTGGGGGTGCTGCCGGGTCAGGTCTTGCAGCGCCTCACCGACGGTTTGGCCGTTGACGGCTACAGAACTATTGCCGCCGGAGTAGGGGCGCAANGGAGTGGGGATACGTATCGTTGCCATAATCAAATTCCTTTTACTGCGCTTGACGCAANGGCGCTCAGACGCTGGGACNCAAGGGATTTTGTGTCTTGTTTTNCTTGCATCTTGGTGTTGTTTTCTTTATATAATCTCGACCATTTCCTCGACGAAGCCGGAGCGGTCGNCCGCNAGCTGCCACGANCGGCTCACGCCCGGCTCGCCGGCGATNACCTGGGTGATTAGATACGAGTAGCCCGGCCAGCTGGCCCAGGCGAGATCGCGCGGCGAGGCCACTGGCGGGTGGTCCGGGTGGCTGTGGAAGATGCCGATGACGTCCAGCCCGTTGCTCATCGCCTCNAGCTCGACATCGCGCCAGTCGTCCTCGGCGATGCGGAAGCGCTCCGGTTTCTCGCTCTCCACCGGCCAAACGTTGGGCAGCGGCACGGCCTCGACGACGACGTTGCGGCCGGCTTCGGCCGATCCCAGCAGCAGCCCGCACCCTTCAAACGGGTACGACGCCGCGCCGTGGGCGGCAATGCGATCAAAGATGGTGGTTGGGAGTATCAGCATAACGGTATAAATCCTGGACCACGGACTACGGACGACAGGCCCGGATAGCAATCCGGCCTTGGTCCGTCGTCTGTCGGCCGTTCTCATTCTAGCCAGAACCGCTCGCTCAGATACTTGTAACCGCTGTCGGGCAGCACCGTGACGACGACGCCCGACTCGAGCTCGGCCGCCACGCGCAGGGAGGCATGGACGTTGGCGGCAGCGGACACGCCGACCAGGATCCCCTCGCGGCGGGCAAGGTAGCGGGCCGTAGCGTAGGCGTCCTCCGTGCGGGCGGTCAATTCGCCGTCGGCCAGTGTGTCATCATAGATGCCCGGCACGATAGCCGTGGCCATGTGCTTCCACCCCTCCAGGCCGTTGAACGGGCTGTCAGGCTGGGCTGAGTAGAACAGGATGTCGGGACTGAGTTCTCTTAGGCGGCGCGTCGTGCCGACGAAGGTGCCGCTTGTGCCGACACCGGCAACGAAGTGGGTGATGGCTCCGTCCGTCTGCCGCCATATCTCCTCAGCCGTGGTCAGATAATGAGCCTGCCAATTGGCCGGGTTGTTGTACTGGTCGGCGTAAAAGACGCTGGAGTCCNCGGCGGCNATGCGCCNCGCCTCCAGGATAGCGCCNTCAGATCCTTCCATCGGGTCGGTCAGGATGAGNTCGGCGCCATAGGCGCGCAGGATGGCCAGCCGTTCAGGGCTNACGTTCTCCGGNACGGCCAGGCGCACGCGGTACCCACGGGCCGCGCCGAGCATGGCATANGCGATGCCNGTGTTGCCCGATGTGGCGTCGAGCAGCGTCATACCTGGCCGCAGCAGCCCCTGTCGTTCGGCGGTGCGGATGATGTTCAGCGCGGCGCGGTCCTTGATGGAGCCGCCGGGGTTGTACCATTCCGCCTTCGCCAGTAGAGCAACCTCGTGGGAGACGCGGCGATCGAGCAGCTGCTCGGCTGCCGCCGAGGCGTCGAGGCGCAGGAGCGGCGTGTTGCCAATCAGTTGTTCCAGTTTTGTGGCGGAATCGGCGCGGGTGGCCAGTTCCAGGTTATCGAATGTCGCAATCATATCGCAGTGTCTTTGTCCTCTTTATGTCGTCTGTTGATGGGCCGCTCTTGGCGAGCAGGCGCAAAAAAACGGTCGCAACTTCCCTGATGAAGCGCGTGTAACAACTGGGTTACGCGCGAGGGCAGTTACCACCGTCTGCTCAACAGTCCGAACGTCGGACCGGGCGAGCGGTGGCTTCTACCCCCGCTTAAGACATCTGCAATGTTGCCGAATCATTATNAATTCCTGGTAGTTTTTATCAGAAGGTTGATTAAAAGTTCTGATGAGCGGGAGTATATGCAATGCGCCCGCACAAGTCAAGGGGTTTTTCATTAGAGGCGGACTAGAGTCCACATATAACACGCGGCAGTGGCGCTACAGACCGGGAGCAGGTGTGTCGGCCACCNTGCTCCCCGCCTGACGGGAGAATCCCATTTATTCGGCGTCCAATTCGCCGCCCAGGTCCAGCGCGCCCTGGGCCGCGGCCAGAGTGGCCAGCCCCTCGGCGATCATCTCCTCGCCAGCAATGGCCATCGCCTCGCTATTGGCTGTCACGGCATCGGCCAGGCCCAGGCGGGCCTCGCCCTCAGCCACTTCGGCCTCGCCGAGCGCGCCCACTTTCTCGCCGGTCTCACCCAGGGTGTGGGCCAGCGCCCGCAGCGCGCCATAGCGCATGATGTTGTCCACGGCCAGTTCCCGCAAACGCTGGCTGCGATCGAGCATGAACTCCGAAAGCGTTTCCATTTCCAGAGAGGCCAGTACGTCGCTGATGACCGCCAATTCGCCGGAGATGGAACCGATCTCCATTGCGTCGTCGAGATCGTCCTCATTCAGCGAGTGGACGACGGCCGAGATGGAGTCAATGTCCTCGGACGCGGCCAGCATGTCCGCGCCNTGGAGCAAGTCGTTGGCCCCCGCGGCCGCTTCCAGGTCGCCTTGCTCCCGGCGACGCCGCGCCAGATNGAGAGCGTCTTCGCCGCGAGNCAGGCGGTTAGAGACGTAGGCGGCGGCCATGGCCGCGTCGACCGTCTCCGGATGGGGTGGTTGCATGGGTTCCTTTTTCTCGCTCATGGTCTTTCTCCTGCACTGCTTTGGGGGTGATACGCTGGCAAATTGTATACGCGGTCGGGATTGGTTTCAATGCCTGCTACCGGTTGAGCCGTTCCAGCACGGCGCCGATTGAGTAGACGATGAGCATCTGGGCCGGACCGTAGGTCAGCCAGATNACGTCGCCGATGAGCCGGAANGTGAGGCCGCTGAACATATCTCCGGCCAGGATCANATCGCTGAGCAGGAAGAGCGCGCCGCCGATGGCNAGGGGGATAAAGCGGCTGTCCTGCAGGGCCAGCCCCGTGCCCAACCCGGCCGTCGCCGCCAACAGTAGCGCATAGGGCAGGGCGATCCAGTGGACGACGCCGGGGGTGATGCCGGCCGCGGTCGCGCCGCGCAGGACGACGACGTACCAGCCGACCAGCCCGATGAGCAGCCAGACGGCCAGCGCCCCCCACCGCGGCCCCGACGCGGTCAGACCGGCGGCCGTGGCAAAGCGCAGCATGGCCGTGATGTAGAAGATGTGGCCGATNCCAAACGAGACGATGCCGGCGATGACATTGCGGCCGCCGGGCAGGAACCCGGCCAGCGCCAGNTCGCCGATGAAGCCGAAGGTCATACCGATGGCGACGAGCAGCGCGTAGCTACCGGCCGGCGTGTTGCGGGTGAAGGCGTACCAACTGAAGCCGGCGACCACCAGCGTGGCCGACGAGGCCATNCGCGTCCAGGTGGGCATGCGCCGCGAGGCTTCGCCCGCGGAGCCGAAAATGAAGCCGCCGAAAAGCAGCACCGCCCACAGAATGAGCAGGCCGATGAGCCAGTAGCGTTGCGTCGGGTTGGCAAGAGATAGAGACATGAAACTCCCTAGGTTATGTGAGCAGACAGAAGACCGAATTTATCGCAAGGTCGCAAAGACGCAAGGAAAACGCGGATTTGTGGCCTGACCTGATAGGAAAAGCATCCACAGATTTCACAGATTACGCCGATTTTTGAAGTGGNGCGTTGTGAGATCTCTNCCCATCTTTGATCGCTTTGGTAAATAGGATTGGCGTATTGTTCAGGGTAATATGTGCCGGCGGCCACATTCTGTCTGAAGCTGCTAAAATAGCCGCATGGGCGAACGCGTGGAGATCAGTGGCTCAGTCGAGCGCATCACCTACTACAACGAGGAGAACGGCTACACCGTCTTGCGCCTGCGGCCGGATACGCGCGGCATGCTGCCTTACGCTCACGGCGAACCACTGGCGACCGTCGTCGGCAACCTGCCGGAGGTCAACCCGGGCGAGTGGTTGAAGCTGACCGGGCAGTGGCTCAACCATGCCAAGCATGGCCGGCAGTTCCAGGTGGAGCTGTGCGAGCAGTCGGTGCCGGCCACGATCGAGGGCATCAAGCGTTACCTCGGTTCGGGCATGGTGCGCGGCGTGGGCAAGGTAATGGCCGAGCGAATCGTCAATCGCTTCGGCGCGGACACGCTCAACATCATCGACGACGACCCGCGCCGGCTNGGCGAGGTNCTGGGCATCGGCCCCAAGCGGGTAACCAACATCATCAAGGCNTGGGAGGAGCAGCGGGCCATCAAGGATGTGATGGTGTTTCTGCACAGCCACGGCATCTCCACCCATCTGGCGGTCAAAATATACAAGCAGTATGGCGACCAGTCGCTGGCCGTCGTCCAGACCACGCCCTACAAACTGGTGCAGGACATCCACGGCATTGGCTTCAAGACGGCCGACAAGATCGCCCAGGCGCTGGGCCTGTCGGCCGACGACCCGGCGCGGATCGAGGCCGGCATCCACTACACGCTGAGCAAGATGGCCGACGACGGCCACGTCTACGCGCCGCAGGACGAGCTGGAGCCGGAAGCGGCCGAGATCCTGCAAATCCCGGCCNAGCGGGTGACGGNTGTGCTGGAATCGCTGGAGAACAGCGAGCTAGTGCGGCGGGAAACGATTACCTATCCGANCGCCGACCGCCGCCGGACGNCCGCCGCCGGAGAGAACACAGGAGATGAGGTTCAAGTTGTCCGCGAGGAACGGGCGGTTTATTTACCGGCGTTATATTTTTCAGAGACAGGGTTGACGCGGCAGGTGCGGCGATTGGTTGAACACCCCACGAGCCGCCTCAGTGGTCTCCGCGGCGGCGTTCAATTAGCGACATCAATCGGCCGTGGAGCAGGTGGGCCAACCTTCACCACCCTGACCGCCCAGCAAGAGCAGGCCGTCAATGCGGCCATGGCCCACAAACTGGCGATCCTGACCGGCGGGCCGGGCACGGGTAAGACAACGACGTTGCGCACGTTGCTGGACATCCTCGACGCAACGGGCCACACCTACGCGCTGGCCTCGCCCACCGGCCGGGCGGCCAAGCGACTGACCGAGGCCACCGGGCGGGAGGCAAAGACGATCCACCGCCTGCTGGAGTTCAAGCCGGGCGAGGGCTTTGGCCGCAACGAGAATAATTCCATCGACGCCGATCTGATCGTCATTGACGAGGCGTCGATGCTCGATCTGGTGCTGGCCTATAATCTGCTGAAGGCTATTGGTTCCGACAGCCACCTCCTGCTCGTCGGCGATATCGATCAGTTGCCATCAGTTGGGGCGGGGGATGTGCTGCGCGATCTGATCGACTCCGGCGTGGCCGCNGTCGTGCGGCTGGAGACGATCTTCCGGCAGGCGGCCAACTCGCTCATTATCCGTAATGCCCATCGCATCAACCGGGGGCTGATGCCGGAATCGCAGCCGGACGCGCAGGACTTTTTTCTCTTCATCAAGGAAGACCCGGCCGAGACGGCCGATCTGCTGGTCGACATCGTCGCCAAGCGCGTGCCGCTGAAGTTCGGCTTTGACCCGGTCGATGACGTGCAGGTGCTGGCGCCGATGTACAACGGGCTGGCCGGGGTGACGCGGCTGAACGGGATGCTGCAGGAAGCATTGAACCCGCCAGGGCGCAAGGTGGAGCGGCGCATCGGCGGGCGAACCTTCCGCGTCGGCGACAAGGTGATGCAGACGGTCAACAACTACGACAAAAGCGTCTATAATGGCGACATAGGCCGCGTCACGGCCATCGACGTCATCGAGCAGACGCTGACGGTGGTCATCGACGGCGTATCGGTGGTCTATAGCTTTCTGGAAGCGGACGAGTTGATCCACGCCTTCGCCGTCAGCGTCCACAAGTCGCAGGGGTCGGAATACCCGTGCGTGGTCATCCCGATGGTGGTGCAGCACTACATGATGTTGCAGCGCAACCTGCTCTATACGGCCGTGACCCGCGCCCGCCAGCTGGCCATCCTGGTCGGCACGCGCCGGGCCATCCAGATCGCTGTGCGCACCAACCCGACGGCTAACCGGCACACGGCGCTGGATTGGAGATTGCAGCAATGAACCGAGAGGAAGAGGCAAGGGGGAAAGGGAGCATGGGAGAAAGGGTGAAGGGGTGCGCCCTTTCCCCCCTTCTCCCCTGCTCCCCGGCTGTCANTCGTCANTCGTNACTNNAATNATGGAAGTNCAATTTGCNGTCGCNAAAATNTCNAAATGGGCNTCNCGCGAGAGCGGCGACACGCTGGAGATGATCGAGCGGCCGCATGGCGGCCTGTCGATGGTGCTGGTTGATGGGCAGACGAGCGGCCGCAGCGCCAAAGCGATCAGCAACGTCGTCGCCCGCAAGGCGGTGCAACTGCTGGGCGAGGGGGTGCGTGACGGCGCGGCCGCCCGCGCCGCCCACGACTACCTCTTCACGTTTCGCGGCGGCAAGGTCTCGGCCACGCTCAACATCCTGTCCGTGGACACCCACACGCGCACGATCGTCATCAGCCGCAACAACGAAGCGCCGGTGCTGGTGCGCACCGCGGCCGAGGGTTTCCACCTGCTGGACGCAGNGTCAAAGGCCGTCGGCGTTCACCGCAACACGAAGCCGGTGATCACCGAGATCCCCATCGAATTGGGCACGATCGTCGTCGCCTTTACTGATGGACTGCGCCATGCCGGCAGCTTGAGCGGCAAGGGGCGCAGTTACGATCCCTACGCCGCCTTCCAGGAGATGGTGGCGGCCGGGCAGTGCGACGCGGCGGCTATTTGCGACCGCCTCCTCGAAGAGGCGATGGCCATGGACAACGGCCGGCCCAAAGACGACATCAGCGTCATCGCCATCTCCGTCCGTGAGAGCCTTGCGGGAGATGATGTACGGCGGCAGAGCGGGCGATTGACATTGCAGTGACGAGAGACGACTTACGAGTGACGAGTTCAGAGGCTCTCCGCAGACCCACTTGTACTTGACTACTGAGCTACCGACCTACTGACCCACTGATCAACTATTCGCATGTCAGACGACAGACCCGTTCCCTTGCTCCCCAGCTCCTCTGCTCCCCTGCGTATCGCCGTCGTCGGCCCCTGCGCCAGCGGCAAGAGCACGCTGGTGGCGGCGCTAAAGGCGGCCGGTTACGACGCCCGCCATCCGGCGCAGGAGCACTCGTTCGTCAAGGATATGTGGCTGCGGCTGGTCGATCCAGATGTGCTCATCTATCTGGACCTGTCGCACGAGGCGTACCGGCGGCGGCGGCCGAAGGACGACGCCGGGCCGGAGTATCTGGCGATGCAGCGCGAGCGGCTGGCCCACGCGCGNGAGCACGCGGATTTGGTGGTGGATACGAGCGAGATGACGGCTGAGGGGGTTGCGGAGAGGGTGCTAGAGGCGCTGGCTTCCTGAAATCGTTCGCCGTCGTCACCATCTATTGTCGCGTGCCGTGTACTAGCCCCTAATTTACCTGCAACGACTCCACAATCTGCATCATAACCGGTTGCCACTCAATGAACTCGTCTTCCTCGGCCTCATTTACGCTCCCAAAGTGAACGCCCAATTCGTCATTAACTGTTAACCTAAACAGTTCTCCGCGCCATGTGCCTTCGCCGCCGCGCAGAATCCATTGGGTACTCGTCAACGGAGTGCCATCGATGACTACGCTCTGTTCCTGGGTAATCACCTCGAAATCACCAATGCCGGTGATGCCGCAGGGGACGGTGTACTTGCCTACCCCTTCATACGAGGGCACAAAGGCGATGAAGAAGCTTTCGTACGTCACGGACACGCAAAGGTTGTCGGGATATATCTCCTCAAGCTCGGCCCAATATTCCTCGCTAGTTTTGTTCTCCGGCAACTCCTCCGTCGGAAATCCGGTGACCCCCGAAGTGCGGATGCGCGCCTCCGGCGGGTAGCTGAAGCTGTAGCCTAAGAACTTGTTTTCGTAAGTGAGCCAGCCGGGCACAACGCTGGACGTGGGGA
>JAACJX010000487.1 GCA_014237545.1 Ardenticatenia bacterium
TCCAATTTCATCGACCGTCCGGCCCAGGGTCCGCAACTCCTGGCCGATACGGGCGAGATCCAGCCGGGGCGCGCCGGGCTGGTCGCCGACCGCACGNCGACCATGTACGCGTTGCGCTCGGCTCTCTATGACCCCGATCGCCGGCGAGTCAACATGACGCTGATCGAGGAACCCGCCCCGGATTGGGACATCCGCGTGCTACAGGACGCCATCGAGAACCAGTTGGCCGCCTTCGACGGGTTCGCCAGCGTCTTCATCCTCGACCTGCAGACGGGCGAAGAGGTGCGCATCAATTCCGACGTTGCCGTGTCGGCCCTCAGCATTATGAAGATCGCCATCTTTGTTGAGGCCTACCGGGCGCTCGATAATCCACCGACTGAGTTCGAGCAAGAGTTGTTCTACAGCACGGCGACGGCGTCGAGCAACCACAGNGCCAATCTCCTGCTCCATCTGATTGCCGGTGAGGACAACACCTATGAAGGCGCGGCGGTGCTGACCGAAGAGATGCACAAGATGGGAATGGTGAACAGCTTCATGGCGATTCCCTATGACGCNACCGTGGTGCCTTCNCGCCCCAGCACNTACACCACGCCGGCTAATCAGAACCCATCGATCAACACNAACCCGGACCAGACCATGCAGACGACGGCCGAGGACATCGGCGGCCTGTTGGCGATGATCTACTACTGCGCCAAGGGCGAGGGNGGGCTGCTGGCCGTCTACCCGGGCGAGATCACCCAGGAAGAATGNCAGGCNATTGTCGATCTGATGGTGCAGAACGTTGAAGGGAATCTNATCCGGTTTGGCGTGCCCGATGGCGTGCGCGTCTCCCACAAGCACGGCTGGAGCTTCAACGAGCACGGCGACGCGGGGATTGTCTATTCCCCGGGCGGCGACTTCGTCCTCTACGCCTTGCTGGCCCAGCCGGAAAGCGATTGGCTGTCGTCGGAATACAGCTTTCCGTTCCTGTGGGAGATCTCGCGCGCGGCTTATAATTATTTCAATCCCGACAAGCCGTTCGAAGGCCACTCGGTCGAAGAACTGGAGCGGCGGGAGGCTATCCGCGCCGGGCAGTAGTTGCCCCGTCGCGGCCGTCGCGGCCGAGGTCGCCAAGCGACGGCGGACGCGATTTACCACATCAGGGGGAGTCNTATGGAATCTTTGCAATCCCAATTCGATGCCGCTGCCCAGGCGGCGATGAACCTGCCGGCCCGGCCCGACAACGAGACGATGCTCAGGCTCTACGCCCTGTTCAAGCAGGCGAAATCCGGCGATGCCAGCGGCAACCGGCCGGGTATGTTCGACATGGTCGGCCGCGCCAAATTCGATGCCTGGGCCGCGCTGAAAGGCATGCCGCCGGAAGAGGCCATGCAAGCCTACATTGACCTCGTCCATTCGTTGAACAATTAGATAGCGATTGCATATGAGGATAGGCCCAGGGGGATCAATCCTGCTGCTGCCATATAAAACACCCGGCTCAAGCCGGTTGCCAACGCCGCAAAAAACCTGATNTATCAGGGTTTGTTTAACAGCCGCGGATTTGATTCCGCGCTCGCTTCTCAATAAGCTCAATATTTAAATACAGGAGTAACCTATGGAATNCNGACGCCTCGGCCGCACAGGCCTGAAGGTCAGCACGATTTGTTTAGGCACGATGCAGTTCGGCTGGTCAACTGACGAACCGACCGCGCACGCGATCATGAGCCATGCCGTGGAGATGGGCGTCAACTTCATTGACACGGCCGACGTCTATTCCCGCTGGGCGGAAGGTAATCCCGGCGGCGTGGCCGAGACCCACATCGGCAACTGGCTGGCCAGCGGCGCAGTCCGGCGCGACCAGATCATCCTGGCCACCAAGGTGCGCGGCCAGATGGGCGACGGCCCGAACGACAAGGGCCTCTCGCGCGGCCACATCATGAACGCCGTCGAAGCCAGCCTGCGCCGGCTGAAGACGGATTACATCGATCTGTACCAGACCCATTCGCCCGACGAAGAGACGCCGCTCGATGAAACCCTGCGCGCGCTCGACGACCTGGTGCGCGACGGCAAGGTGCGCTACGTCGGCTGCTCGAACTATCCGGCCTGGCTGCTGGCCAAAGCCCTGTGGGCCAGCGACGTCCGCAATCTGGTCCGCTACGACAGTCTTCAGCCGCATTACAGCTACGTCCACCGCGCCGAGTTCGAGCGCGAATTGCAGCCCCTCTGCCTCGATCAGGGCATCGGCGTGATCCCCTATAGCCCGTTGGCNGCCGGCTTCCTGACCGGTAAATACCGGCGCGACTCGCCCCTGCCGGAATCGAAGCGGGCCAACAGCGTCCAGGCCCGCTTCATGACCGAGAAGGGCTTCGCGGCCGTGGATAAGCTGGAAGAGATTGGCTCCGCGCACAATGCCACCATCGCCCAGACGGCCATTGCCTGGGTGCTGGCCAACCCGGCCGTCACGTCGGCGATCATTGGCGCGACCTCCATCGCCCAGCTCGAGGACACGGTCAAGGGGGCTGATGTGGCGTTGTCGGCCGATGAAAAGGCGGCGCTGGATGAGGTCACTCACTGGAAGGAACGGTAATCGTTTAGCCCGGACTCATCGACCGTTCACATTAACCGATAAGGAAAAACGGTAGACCTGCCCCGGCTCATTTGTTATGGTATAGCCGCCGACGACGCGATCCGACCAGTTTCTGTTTGGATTACATCGACACTCTTCTAACATTTTCAAGCATACGAAAGGAGGCGATCGCTACGGCTGTCGCCTCTTTTTTGTCCCACCAACGCGTCGTCGCCGAGGAAGTTATGACTCTAGATGAATCTCGCGCGATGCCTAGCCGGGTGGCCTTTATCGGCAACTACCTGCCGCGGCAGTGCGGCATCGCCACCTTTACGACCGACCTGTGCGAGGCCATCGCCTCCCAGTTTCCCGACACGCACTGTGTCGCCCTGCCTGTCAACGATATCGAGGAGGGATATCGCTACCCGCCGCCGGTCCGCTTTGAGCTGATGGAGAAGGATATCGACTCCTATCGCCGCGCGGCCGACTTTCTCAACATCAGCAATATCGACGTCGTCTCGCTACAGCACGAATANGGCATCTTCGGCGGCCGGGTCGGCAGCCACATCCTGGCCCTCTTGCGCGAATTGCGCATGCCGGTGGTGACNACGCTGCATACGATCCTTCAGGAGCCGACGGACGACCAGCGCCGCGTGCTGGAACAGGTCGCCGCCCTATCCGAGAGGCTGGTGGTGATGAGCGAGCGCGGGGCCGAATTTCTGCAGGAAATATACGGCGTGCGGCCGGACAAGATCGACCTGATCCCCCACGGCATCCCCGATGTGCCCTTCGTTGACCCCAGTTTCTTCAAGGACCAGTTCGGCGTTGAGGGCAGGACAGTCCTGCTCAGCTTTGGTCTNCTGTCGCCCAATAAGGGCATCGAAAACGTCATCAACGCCCTGCCCGCCGTCTTGGAGAAGCACCCCAACGTCGTCTATATCGTGCTCGGCGCGACGCACCCCCACGTGTTGCGCCACGACGGCGAGACCTACCGGCTATCCTTGCAGCGACTGGCCGAGGAGAACGGCGTCGACGGGCAAGTGATCTTCTATAACCGGNTCGTCAGCTTGCAGGAACTCACCGAGTTCATCGGCGCGGCCGATATCTACATCACCCCCTACCTGGACGAGAAACAGATCGTCTCCGGCACGCTGGCCTACACTCTCGGCGCGGGCAAGGCCGTGGTCTCGACCCCCTACTGGTACGCCGAGGAGATGCTGGCCGAGGGCCGGGGCGCGCTGGTCCCCTTCCGCGACCCCGNGGCGCTGGCCGGCCAGATCAACGACTTGCTCGATGACGAGCCAAAGCGTCACGCCATGCGCAAGCGGGCCTATTTATACGGCCGCGACATGATATGGCCCGAGGTGGCGCGGCGCTATATGGATAGCTTTGTCCACGCCCGCAATCGCCGCCGCTATGGGGCGACCACGGCTTTCGCCGTCAAGCCGCTCGACAGCCGGCCGATCGAACTGCCGCCGATCAAGCTCGATCATCTGCGGCGCATGACCGACGACACCGGCATGTTACAGCACGCCCTGTTCACCGTGCCGAACTACGGCGAGGGGTACTGCATTGACGACAACGCGCGGGCCCTGATCGCCGCTACCTACCTGGAGGAGTTGGGCCATGCCGGCGCGTTCGACCTGGCGACGCGTTATCTGGCCTTCATGGCCCACGCCTTCAATCCCCAGACGAACCGTTTTCGCAATTTCATGGATTACAGTCGCGCCTGGCTGGAAGAGGCCGGCTCCGACGACAGCCAGGGCCGGGCGCTGTGGGCGCTGGGGACCGTGCTCGGCCGCACCGGCAAACCGGCTCTGCAAAGCATTTCGGTCTGGCTTTTCGAGCAATCGCTGCCGGCCATCCTCGACACGACCAGCCCGCGCGCCTGGGCCTTCGCCATCCTCGGCGTTAACGAATACCTGCGGCGCTTCGACGGCGACCGGTTAGCCAGGCAGATTCGCGAGGAACTGGCCGGCCGCCTGTTGGATCTCTATCACGCCTGCCGCACGGACGAGTGGCGCTGGTTCGAGGACCGCCTGACCTACTGCAATGCCGTGTTGCCCCAGGTGATGATCATGTGCGGCCAATGGCTGCCCGACCACGAGATGACGGAAGTGGGCCTGGAATCCCTGACCTGGCTGGCGGACCTGCAACGCTCGGCCGCCCGCAGCCGCCACTTCGTGCCCATCGGCTCGAACGGCTTCTACGTGCGCGGCGAGGAACGCGCCCGCTTCGACCAGCAGCCGATCGAGGCCAAGACGATGGTATCGGCCTGTCTGGAGGCCTACCGCAGCACCGGCGATGCGCGCTGGCAGAAGGAAGTCCGGCGCGCCTTTGAATGGTTTTTGGGGCGCAACGACTTGAATCTGTCGCTCTACGACCCCGACACGGGCGGCTGCTATGATGCCCTGCACGCCGACCGCCTGAATGAAAATCAGGGAGCGGAATCGACACTCGCGTTCCTACTNGCGTTGCTCGAACTGCGCCTGGCAGAGAGCGCNGCGCTCCCTTTGGAGGTAATGGCCCAATGAATCACCAACATCCCCAATTGTTTCGCCGTCACAAGCTCAATCCGATCCTGACGGCCGACGATTGGCCCTATCCCGTCCACACCGTGTTTAATGCCGGCGCGACGCTTCTGCCCGACGGCACGACGCTGCTGCTTTGCCGCGTGGAAGACCGGCGCGGCATCTCCCATCTGTGCGTCGCGCGCTCGGCCAACGGCGTAGACGACTGGCAGATCGATCCCGAACCGACGCTCCGGCCCGACCCCGAGCGCTTCNCGGANGANTTNTGGGGCATCGAAGATCCCCGCATCACCTTTGTGCCCGAGTTGAACCAGTACGCCGTCGTCTATACCGCCTTCACCCGCGATGGCCCCGGCGTGGCNCTGGCGCTGACGGAGGACTTCCGNCATTTCGAGCGCTACGGGCTGATCATGCCGCCGGAGGACAAGGACGCTGCCCTGCTGCCCCACCGCATCGGCGGCCACTGGGCGCTCATCCACCGGCCGGTGAGCGCGCCCCGCGCCCACATGTGGATNTCNTACTCNAACGANCTNCGCCANTGGGGCAGNCACAAGCTGATGCTCGAGGCGCGGCGCGGCGCGTGGTGGGACGCNAANAAGATCGGTCTCTCCCCNCCGCCCATCGAGACNGACCGCGGCTGGCTGGTCATCTACCACGGCGTGCGGATGACCTGCGCCGGCTGCATTTACCGGCTGGGGCTGGCGCTCTTCGATCTGGAGACCCCGGAGCGGCTTATCAAGCGCGGCGACGACTGGTTCTTCGGCCCCGAGGAGCGCTACGAGCAGCGCGGTGATGTGGGCAACGTCGTCTTCCCCTGTGGCTATACCATCGCCGCCGACCGCGACACCATTCACCTGTACTACGGCGCGGCCGACACGAGTATCGCGCTGGCGACAGGNAGCGTCAGCCAGATGCTGGAATGGCTGGACAGTCAGGGATAGGCGCGGTTAATCCACATCCGGCCGCAGCAGCAATACGTCCTGTGGCACATCCATCTCGATCCCGTGCTCGGTGAAAAGCTCCCAGATGCGCAGCCGCACGTCGCTGCTGATGTAGGGCGCGCGCACCGGTTGGGGGATCCAGAACTCCAGGTCATAGCGAACGGTGTCGCCTTCCAGATCGGTCAACAGGGCCACAGCCTGCGGTTCCTTGAGAACCTCCGGATGATCGGCCGCTTGCAATAACAGGGCCTGGACCTCGCGGGGGTGAGCGTCGGCCGCGGCCGAGACGCCGACGTGGACGCGCATTTCCGGCGAGTTGTGGGTGTAGCTCATCACCGTGCTGCCCAGCAGGTGGCCATTGGGGATGATCAATTCCACGTCGTCGGGCGTGACGATCTGCATCGTGCGCAGGCCGATCTTCTGTACCGTGCCGATGTTGCCGTCGACCTCGATCACGTCACCGGGAGCCAGGCTGCGCTCCGACAGCAGGATGAAGCCGCTGACGAAGTTGTTGATCAACTCTTGCAGGCCGAAGCCGAGGCCGACCGACAGGCCGCCGATGATCACCGTCAGGGCGGTCAGGTTGATGCCCATCACCGACAGGGCCAGCATCAGGCCGGCCACGACGATGGCATAGCCGGTAAAGGTGGTCACGACCTGATTGACGGCCGGCTCTACCCCGGCCCGCGGCAGCAGCGTCTCGCCCAGCAGGCGGCGCGCGACGCGGTTGATGAACAGGAACATGGCCAGCACCAAAATGCCCAGGATGACCGATTGCAGGGTCAGCAGCATATCCTGGCGCGAGCTGAGGCGCAGGTCAAGCAGGTTATCGAGCAGGCTGGTAGCCTGCAGGATGATCAGGAGGAGAATGAACGGCCGCCAGATCTGCCGGTGCCACACCCGTGCCCTTTCCGGCGCGAAGTTCAGGTCCATCATCGTGCCGACAAAGCGGTACAGCGCCCACAGGCCGAACAGGGGGATGACCCACTGCAGCACGTCGGCCGGCCGTTCGTTGGCCTGGAGCGCGCCAATGGCGATCGTCCCCAGCAGCCAGACGACGAAGGGCAGCACGGCCGCGCCGAAGGCGACCAGCAGGTCAACCGTCCACGGGAACTGGCTGGCGACGATGCCCATGCCTTTCAGCCGGGCCACC
>JAACJX010000394.1 GCA_014237545.1 Ardenticatenia bacterium
ACTGAGATAATGTTCCATTTATTGAGGTGTGCTCCCTGCTTATCCAGGATGTACAGCATCTTCTCGCCGCCAACGAGCACAAAGCCTAAATACGGCCTTGAACTGAGACTCCGAAGGGTGAGAAAAAACGAATTTCCAAATGGTCCTTGAGCATACAAATCGATCGGTAACTCGTCGAATTCATCCAGGACGATAATCAGACGCTTGTCAGGTAAGAGTTTCTTAAAATAATCGTCAACATAATCCGCTAGGGGAGAAATCGCTTCGTCAAATTCTGGAATTGAGGTGTGAGTAAGGCGTTCATCTAGGCGTGATATTGATCGAGCTAGACTTCGCCCTAATCGAGCAACTGTTGCTTTGGCGCTTGGCTCAATATAATCACCGCCTTCCAAATACACCACGTAGATTCCCTCGTCCTGCAAATGGGATTGTAAGGCACGGGCAATAGACGTCTTCCCTACTCTTTTTTGGCCGTGGATAAAAGAAGAGCCGGTCTGGCTTGCCGTCGCGGGAGCAATGAGACGATTTAAGACATCGCGCCGCCCGATCAGCTCGCGCTCATTTGTTACCGGCTCCAGTGAATAAGGATCGCGACGTTCCAATTTATCCCAAGGTATGTCGCTGCGTTGTGCTTGGAGAGTGAATTCAAATTCCTTGTTCACCTCTCTTCGCTTAAAATCTTGCCAGCTCACATCAAGCAGGAATTGTGCATTTTGTACGCCATTTCCAATATTGGCTTGAAACTCAACTAAACGAGTAACTCCCGGCTCAATTCGGCCGACATAAATGTTACCCTCTACAATCTGGAGATCGTCTTCACTAACGATCACAAGTCGAGTTTCGTGGGCAAAGCCAGGTCCTTCATTTGTAAGTTCAAAAGCGATTGCAAGTTTCTGACCGACTAAATGGAATGGATATCGCTTGTCAAGTGGGCGAATAGATAAAGTGGCTGGTTGAGCGGCTTTGTTGTTTGCAAAATCCTCCCTAACCAACTGATCCAGGGTCTTCCCCACACGGCTATAGAACCACATGCTATAGATTGTGTTTCTGTCTTCCATTGCGTGAAGGAAATGATCAATTTCACCGAGCGCCTTATCGTAGGCGTCCAAAACATCCAGCCCATCTTGCCTCTCTACGTAGGTAAGGACTCGATTAAATAGTTCTGTCAATCGAGTCTCAATGTCCATGGGCAAGAATGGATGAGCAAGAAGGGTGCCAGGCTTTCCATTCATTACCTTCATAACGCGGTGACGATGGTTTTTTACTCCTTCCAGACTTGATAGTGACTGGAGAGCTTGTTCAAATTCCTGATCAAATTTAGTAACAGCACTTATATATGCTGGGATCTTCTCGTGTGGTAATTTATCGACCTTTATGCCACAAGGCTCATAGAAATCTTTGGTAGGTAGCCGATCCATAAGGGCAACGACCGACGCACGCCAAGGCGATTCATGCAGCCATTCCATCCCCGCTTCTGGGATTAGTCGAAGCAAGCAGGCTGCTATTTGTTGACCATTCCGCAATGCATCTTGGCTTTCGAGGATCTTTCGGGCAAATAGCTCCGGGTCTTGGGTTGCTGGTATTTTTACCCCTGCCAAACCTGCGATTGCTTGGCATACGGCAGAAATAAAGTCATCATCGATAACATTACCATCGCGTGCATGTCGAATAGCCTTATCAATGATTAGTTCTGGCTGGGTCTCAACGTCGCTCAAATCAATGTCGAACCCTCGCGTCTTCTTAGCTGCCATTTAACCAACCCTCCCTTCGAAAATAGCCGTTGTGCTCATGCCCCTTGCTCAGTTGCTTGGAAATAACACAGTATCCTGAGATCCATTTACCTGAGATCCCACCAGCCTCTGCACCTACAACAGCCCCAGCTGCTCGGGTAGATCTTCGGCCGACCGCCACCAATCGGGTTTCGCGTCCGAAATGACCCGATAGTCGATCCCGACCGCCTTGAAGTATTTCTGGGCGCAGATGATCTTGCGTTTCTCGTGCGGAAACTGCAATCTCGCCAGTTCTTCACCGCCCTTCGTTTCGCGCACCAGCTCAAGGAGGATTTGGCCGTCATCCCAACGGGCGACACCCCAGTCAGGATTATAATTGCCGATGATGCGCGGAAAGTCGATCTTAAACGCGGCCGGAAACTTGAAGTAGAACAGCACACGGTTGTCGTCATTCAGCCGATCCCGCACGAACCGTTCTTCAACCTGTGAGTCAATCTGGACCTGGTCATACAGCCCGGCCGAGGACGCGGTCACCAACTCTCGCTGTGCAAACTCTTTCTCAACCGGAAAGAGGTCTTCCAGGTCATGGCCCCACTCTGTTGGTGCCGGCGTGATGACGAACTCAATCCGCTCAGCGATATGGTCAGCCAGGACGTTATTGATCTCTCCGATGAACAAACCGGCGAAGCCTTCTGGGTTGGCGAAGATATTCTGCTTTGTCCGCTGGTTCAGTTGGCGGAAGATCTCATTTAATGTCGGCCGGGTCAGTCCGGTCGCCTTAGCCGCTCGGTCAATCAAGTTGAACACCGGATAGTGTTCTTGCGGCGCCAGCTGTGTTCGCTCGCTCGGCCTTTGGCCCTGTTCGCTTTGGAAAAGGATAGGCGCATGTTGCTCAAGTGTTTTCCCATTGTCGAAAAGCACAGTTGCCACCTCGTCATCTCCGCCAATCTGCATGATTTTATATCCGCGCAGTCGTTCATCCTTTAGATCTTTGGCCAGATCGGCTCTGACGCGAAAGGTGTGAGTATTCTGGCTGCTGTTCCCAAGGGTATCCTGGACTGAGATGCGCAACTTGCAACTGTCACCGGCGGCTGACAACAGCTCGATGGTGTACTCAGTGACGACAAATTCGCCCTTCTCGACCACAATCACGGCCTTGGGAACCGGTCGGTTGTTGATTCGCTCGATACAACTTCTGACCAGCGCAGGCGTATCGACGTGGATACGGTAGGAGGCATGGCGTTGCATTTTGGCCCAGAAGTCGCGAAAGGCCTGGGTCTCATTGAAGATGCGGTCGTTGCGCCGAACACGTGCCCGGGCGGCATTGGTCGGCTGAGGCGGTGCTGTATGTCCGGCGT
>JAACJX010000592.1 GCA_014237545.1 Ardenticatenia bacterium
GCCTTTAAGCGAGCTATCAAGGACGGTCGTATCGAGGCCAGGGCGGGGTAAGGCAGCAGGCTTTGCCGAGGCGCCCAGCCGCGCGGAAGGAGTGGTTATTGATTGGAACGACACGAACGAATCCGGATCACGGCCACCACTGGAGCTATTCCAGAACATAGGCATTAGGCCCGGCCGCCTTTGTCGCGGCCAGGGTAATGACAAAACCACAGAATAAATTGAAGGAGAAAATAATGTCTGACAACAAGAAATTGGTATGGGGTCTATTCGAGAATATGGAAACGGCCGAGACGGCGGCTTACGCCATGAAGGGCTGGGACAAGGCATCGAAGGACATCAAACTCGGAGCCATTGGCGCAGTCTACAAGAACAGCAAGGGCAGCATCAAGACCAAGAAGTTCGGCAGCCGCAACATCGGCAAGGGTGCCGAGATCGGCGCGATCCTGGGTGTCATGGCCGCGGTGCTACCGGCCGTCACCCTGGTGGGTGGCCTGGCTGTTGGCGCCGCTGGCGGCGCGGCGCTCGGTATCTTCAACAAGAAGAGCCTTGGCCTGAGCCACGACGAGCTGAAGCAGATCAGCGATGCCATCAAGGGCGACCAGACCGTGCTGCTGGCCCTGGCCGATGACGCGGCCGAGGCGATCGGTCTGATGGACATCATGAATAACAATGGCGGCAGCCACGTCGGCAGCGAGTGGGTCAGCCAGGAAGGGCTCGACGAGGCAGACGTATTCGTGTTCGAGGAACAAACGGCTTAGCCCCGTTACAACAGATTGACAGCGGCGAAATGGCCGCTCCCGGATCGCGGGGCGGCCATTCTGCCGGCGACAGTAACGTCATTATTCAAGGGATCGCAGCAGCAACATGAAACGTTTTCTCTGGTTGGTCGCAATTATTCTGAGTATCGCATTTCTAATCCTGAGCCTGGCAGGGATCGCCGGCGTTTGGGTAGCTCGGTCGTATGCCAACGAACTGGTGTATGACGTGTTTGACGGCGCGGAGCAGGCGCGCGCGGGCGCATCGGCTCAGGTCAAGGAAGTCGTGGCCCAGCGGCAGGCTCTTCAGGATGGGCTGACCGAGCTGTCACTCGAAATTGAGCGGATTAGCGGGGACCTCGAGGCGACACCAGTGGTGTTCATGGCCCTCGACGAACTGCTCGACGGCAAGCTCGCGCCGGCCCTGACCAAACTGGATCAGGCCGGGCGGCAAATATATGCCGATCTGGCGGGCCTCGATGCCGCGGTCACGGCGCTCAACAACATTTCGATCTTTAGCCAGCCGGATGCGCTCGATGAGGTCGACGTTTTTCTCGACCGGCTGCTGGCCGACTTAAACAAGGTCAACAGTGACTTTCGCGCCCTGGAGCTGGCCCTGCGCGAGCGCAAGTCGGAGACGATCGAGGCCATCTTTGCCCCCAGCTTAACCCTTATCGCCCAATTAGATGCGGAGATTGAAGACTCAGAGACGCGTTGGCGCGATCTGGATGCGACCCTGGATGAGTTGCAGGTGGTCATCAAAGAGACTCGCGCCGACCTTCTTCGGCGGCTCACCCTGCTGGCGATCGCCCTGACGGCGATACTAATCTGGCTGGTGATCTCCCAATACCTCGCCGCCCGATATTCCTGGATTGCCTATCACCATCATACCGCTCCCCGGATTGCGGCCGCGGCCGACGCCGCTCCACTCGGCACGGTGGCCGTTGAGAGCAAGGCAGAGGCCAGGTAAGCGCCACCCCCCTCCTGGAGAATCGGCACATGGACGCCACATCACGACTAAAAAAAAGCTTTAACTGGCGAATGCTTCTCATGCGCATTCTGGTCAATATGGTGGCGCTGGCCGTCACCGCCCTCGTCGTCCCGAAGATCTACTTTGTCAATAACAGTGTGTTGGCATGGATTTCGATGGCGTTAGGTCTGGGCATCCTCAACGCGCTGATCAAGCCCGTCATCCAGTTCCTGACCCTACGGTTTATCTTCGTGACGGCCGGCCTGGTACTCGTGTTGATCAATACCGTTATGCTGTTCCTCCTCTCCTGGTTGATGCCCGAACAATTGGCCGTTGACAGCATCATTTGGGCAGCCGTTGGCGGTCTGGTGCTGGGGATTGTGACCGCCCTGCTGGAAAACCTTCTCGGCCTCTCGCCGCCCATCGTCTCGGAAAAGTATCCGGAGGTACGTCAGCGCGTGAAAGATCGCCAGTTCTACCGGACGACAGCCGAGCAAACGCGTATTGAAGCCATCAGCCGGATTCTGCCTTCCACGTCACCCACCGGCTCTGCGCCGGTTGTGGCTGATGCGCCTANTACTCCGGGGACTTAGGGGTCATCATGGCTGAGACATCGACCGTCGACACGATTCGCGAAAATCTTCGCCTTCAGCAAGTCTACAATGTTCTAATTCGCTACAGCCTGGACGTGCTGTTCAGCCGGTTTGGCGTTGTCGATAACTGGCGCCGTCAAATGCAGTCCTGGGTTTGGAACNTGCCGGATCATTTGGAAATCCCCACAACGCCCACCAAAGTCAGGTTAATGATAGAAGAACTGGGACCGACGTACGTCAAAGTCGGCCAGATCATATCCAGTCAGGCATCCGTAATCCCGCCGGATTGGGAACAGGANCTGGCGAAGCTGCAAAGCGATGTGCCCCCTTTTCCATCAGAAGAGGTGCGGGCNAGGATCACCAACGACCTGAACTTCCCACCCGAAGAGCTATTTCTGTCATTTGAGGAGACGCCCTTCGCCGCCGCCTCCACGGCCCAGGTCCACCGCGCCACGCTCCACGACGGAACCGAGGTGGTGGTCAAAGTCCAGCGCCCCGATATCTCCAAGCAGATGAAAGCAGATGTGGGCATCATGATCAACGCCGCCCACGTGATCTCGCGCCGCAGCCCGGCGCTCCGNGCCGTCGACCTGCCCGGGATGGTTGAGCAGTTCGGCGAGAACGCGGTACGCGAGCTAAATTACTCCGGTGAGGCATACAACGCGTTTCGGCTGGCGGAGAACATGGCCATCTCTCCGGGCGTTCACATTCCGCGCGTCTATGCCGAATACTCTTCCAGCCGCGTTTTGACGATGGAATTCATCCGCGGCGTGAAGATAAGCNATCTGGCGGCNATCGACGCCGCAGGAATCGACCGCAAGGTGCTGGCTACCAATACCCTGCGCGCCTTGATCAAGCAGTTGATGATCGACGGCTTCTTCCATGCCGATCCCCATCCCGGCAACCTCCTGGTAAACCTGGAAACTGGGGATGTCACGTTTATCGACACCGGCATGATGGGCGAACTTGAAGTTGCCCAACGACTCAACCTGATCCAATTACTNATCGCCCTACAAAATAAGGACATCGACGCCACAGCCTCAGTGCTCAAGAGCCTGAGCAACCCTTTCCTCGGCGAGATCGATGAAAAAGCCTACCGCAAGGATTTCCAGCGAACGCTTGGCCCCTACATGATCGGCGGTGCGGCGCTAGACTTTTCGCAATCCTTGAGCCTTTCCATGGACGTCTTACGCCGGCATGGCCTGCGGCTGGATCCCAATCTCACTCTGGCTATCAAAGCGCTGATGCAGGTTATCGCCATGGGCACCCTTCTCTTTCCCGACGGTGATGTCGTGGAGCAAGGCGTCAGCATCATCCGCGAAGAGACGATGAATCTGGTTACGGCCGAAAACGTGCAAATTGCGGCCGGTAAAGCGGCCGGGACGGTTCTCAGGCAAGTGGCCGACAACTTGCCGAGCCTATCTGAAGCCACGGCGGGCTGGCTTAAACAGTACCGGAAGGGGCGTTTTGAGGTCCACGTTGATACCAGCGACGTATCCAAAGAAGTTACCAAGCTCAGCCACATCGGCCGTCAGGCGGTCGTGGCCCTCATCCTCGTAGGGTTAATTATCGGCTCGGCGATAACCACGATCGGTATAGGCTTGGGTGGCTTCGAGGGGACAATCTGGCGCGTTCTGACCCAGATCGCCATATTGAGCTACGTCCTTTCCTCGATCGTGGCCGGCATCATCGTGCTACGACTGGTCTGGCGTTGGCTCCGCGGTAAAGACCCCACCACCGATTAACTTACCCGCAACGACAAATCATCACTCAGGAGACGGGAAGANATGCCAATGAAACAACCCAAAACGCCGCTGGCCAAGCGCCCGCTGATTCGAATNCTGCTCATCTGGATCATCCAGACGGTGGCCCTGCTCATCATGGCCTGGCTGATGGATAGCGTCCTGGTCGAGACGATCACCACGGCTCTGGCGGTGACGGCCGTGATCGGCCTGCTCAACGCGTTGCTGTGGCCCATCCTCAGTTATCTACTCGTGCCCTTTGCCGTGCTGACGCTGGGGCTGGGGGCGCTGCTGCTGAACGGATTGGTCGTCTGGCTGGCGTCCCTATTCGTGCCCGATTTTGGGCTGACCAGTTACTGGGCGGCCTTCTGGCTGGCGCTGGGCATGGCCACTATCAACATCATTCTCAGCACGTTGCTGACCATCGACGACGACAACTCCTGGTATCGCAACCAGGTAAACCGGCGCATGAAGTACATGGTTCGCCCGCAACCGACCAGCGTGCCCGGAATCTTTTTCCTGGAGATCGACGGTCTGGGTTTGCCTGTGTTGCAACGCGCCCTGGAGGGCGGCTACATGCCTACGCTAAAGCGCTGGATCGATGCAGGTGATTACGTTCTGACCGGTTGGGAAACGGACACGTCCTCGCAGACTTCGGCCAGCCAGGCGGGCATCCTGCACGGCAATAACAGCAACATCCCCGCCTTTCGCTGGTATGACAAGGCCGCCGGGCGGATCGTGGCCTCTAACAATACCAAGCTGTTGCCACTGATAGAGAAGGGTCTATCCGACGGCAACGGCTTGCTGGCCGGCGAAGGGGCGAGCCGCGGCAACCTCTTTTCCGGCGACGCGCCCTATGTGATGAACACGGCCAGCGCCTTATTGGATCGCACCCGGTTTCACACCTCCGAGTTCCAGGCATACTTCGCCAACCCGTACAACGCTAGCCGCACGATTTTGTTGTTCCTGTGGGATGCGGTGCTGGAAATGTGGCAATTCCGCCAGGCCCGCAAGAACAACGTCCAGCCGATTTTGGACAAACATCATCGTGGGGGCATCTATCCGCTCATGCGGGCGACGATGACGGTGCTGATGCGCGAGTTAAACATCTATACCCTGTTGGGCGATATGTTCGCCGGTCGGCCGTCGGCCTACGCCACCTTCGTAGGCTACGACGAGATAGCCCACCACTCCGGTGTTCTCGACCCCGGCGCGTTTGACATCCTGCGCAAACTGGACGAGCAGTTCGCCCGACTGGCCAGTGCCAGGGGAAAAGCGCCGCGGCCCTATCACCTGGTCGTGCTGTCGGACCACGGCCAGACTGGCGGCGCGACCTTCCTGCAGCGCTACGGGTACACCTTGCAGGATTACGTGCAAAAGCTGATGACCGAGGAGTATGCCGTGGCCGCGCCGGCTGACCCCGGCGAAAGTTACGGCGTGGTCAACGCCTTCCTGACCGATATCATCACCAACGAAGCGTCCGGCGTTTCGCGGTTGGTGGGGCGCGTATTCCGCGGCAAAACCGTGAACGGTGAGGTGTCGCTGTCGGACGACCCACCGCCACAACCCAGGCGGACGCGGCGCGGCAAGAAAGCGAGTGAGGCGGAGACCCCGGCAGTCATCGCCATCGCCTCCGGCAACCTGGGCATCGTCTCCTTCACCCAATGGCCAGAACGGGCCACGGCCGAACAGATCGGNGCNGCNTTTCCGGCNGTGNTGCCCGGNCTTGTGAANCATGANGGNATCGGNTTTATCCTNGTCCACTCCGAGNAGCACGGGCCGATCGTGANGGGCGCGCGNGGCATCTACCGCNTGCAGACGGATGAGATCGAAGGGGAGAACCCATTGGCGGNNTTCGGCCCNAATGCCGCCGACCANNTGCGCCGCACNGACAGCTTCCNCAACTGCCCCGATATCCTGGTCAACAGCTTCTACGATCCGGTGACGAACGAGGGCTGCNCGTTCGAGGAACTTATCGGTTTTCACGGCGGGATGGGCGGCCCGCAAACCCAGCCGTTTCTGCTCCATCCGGCTGAACTAAAGGTGGAAGGCGAGTTGATCGGCGCTGCTTCCGTCTTTCAAACGTGCAAGGGCTGGCTCAACGAACTTCACGGCAACGGGAATGGCGATCATGAGATGGTAGAGATGGAAGGGGCCAACCAAGTTACAGAAGGAAGATGACCCTCTTTCGTTCATTCTACGCTCGCTTGCGGGAACTACATTTCAAGCTCTCGCGCAATGAGGCCATCGTTATCTTTGCCGCAGGCGTCTTCGTCATCCTCACCGGTACGCTCGTCTACGCCTGGATCGAGGGATGGTCGCTGTTGGACAGCCTTTACGCCACGGTGATCACCGTCACGACGGTGGGCTACGGCGACGTGAGTCCGCGCACGCCTCTCGGCCGCCTCTTCGCCGTTTTCTTCACCTTGCTGGCTGTCGGGGTCGCCGGTTACGCCATTTCCGTTCTGGCCGCCTCCGTGATAGAGCGGCAATCGACCAAAGTGGAGCGCACTTTGCGCAAGAGAAACATGAATCGGATAGAAGCTCTCAAGGGTCACGTCATCATCTGCGGAACCGATTTTGTCGGGTCGCGCATCGCCATGGAGTACAGCCGGCGGCGAACGCCATTTGTATTAGTCGAGGCGAACGAGGAGCTATTAAGGCAGGCCCTGCTCCTGCTCATCCCTGAATATTTTCAAGCGACCCTCCAGTCCTTTACCCACGCTAGAGACGTGGACCTGACCCGGTTTGACTCTCTAACGCTGGCGGAACTNGGNGAGGCNGCCGGAGCGGCTTTTCTCAACGAATCACCGCTGGATGACACTGTCCTCTGGCGGGCGGGCATCGACCGCGCCTACGGCTTGCTGACAACGCTGCCGGATGATCGGGACAACCTCGCCATCGTGGTCAGCGCCCGGGCAAGCGCCCATCAGGCCGGGAACGACGCCTTGCGCATCATTTCGCGCGTGGAGAACATCCGGAACATCCGCAAGTTATTCTTCTCCGGCGTCAACGAAGTCCGGACGCCTAGTTCTATCGGTGGGGCGGAGATGGCCCTGCACATGATCCATCCGGAAATCGCCAAGTGGTGGTATGGGAGTTCTCGGGACGACTCAAAGAGCGATCACTTTGGTCAGATTGTCGTGGCGCGAGAGAAACCCTCCTGGGTGGAGAGAAGGGTAGTCGATATTCAGGCCGCCGAGCGGGTCCTTATTTTGGCTCTCAAGCGTCGGGACCAATACCTCTCCCCCCCACCGCAGGACACTGTTGTCGAGCAAGACGATATAGCCATAACCTTCGGCTAGCGTCGCTTAGAGATCAAGGCCGATCACACCTCGGAAAGAACATCGAAGGAGTAAACAGAAATGAGCAGTAAACCACACCAGGTCATTGTCGCCTCATTCAGTAGCGAGAACGGGGCTGACGAGGCCCTGAAAGAGTTGAAAACGCTGCGGCGCGAGAAACTTTTGGAAATTGACGAAGCCGCCGTTTTGCGCCGGGACAGGCGAGACCGCATCCATATCAACGAGATGGATGATATGGGCGGCGGCAAAGGGGCCGTGGCCGGCGGAGTCGTTGGCGCAACCATCGCGCTGCTGGCCGGACCAGCCGGGCTCGTGCTGAGCGCGGCGACCGGCGCGCTAATCGGCGGTCTGGCCGCCAAACATGCTGATGCGGGCCTGCCCAACGACCAGTTGAAGAACCTGGCTGAGACGCTCGAACCGGGCACGTCGATGCTTGTCGCCATCATCGAGCACCGCTGGCTCGGCGACGTGAAAGAGGCCTTGGGCAAGTCCGGGGCGCGAGTCGTTATGGCCGAAGCCATGAGAAAGGAACTGATGGCGAAATATGGCGAAGAGAAGACAAGCTACACGGCCTATGTCGATGGCCGGGAGGCCGCGCCAGACGCAAGCGACCGCGAAGCCAATCGCCTCGAATTGACCCGTTTCTCGGCCGAAGGTGAAGCCGTAGTCGTCCACACGCATGTGCTGATGGCCGGGGGTCTGGTCAGACGCGAGATCGCCATTTCCGAGCAAGGGATAACGACCACCGACACCCCCGTTTCGCAGAAGAAACAACAGGGGGAGGCGGCCACTTCGCTAGCTCAACTCGAAGCGGAAGCCAGACAGCTGGCCGATTCGGTCAGCGATTTCCCGGAAAGCCGCTACAAGTTGCGCTCCCATTTCTATAGCCTCTATGGCCGTGGGAATCGCACGTCGGGTTACGGCAACTCGGAGCTGAATTTCATGCGCTGGGAGATCAATCGCGGTGTGTTGAACAGGTTGGATGACCCCGAGCAGCCCGGGAGCCGCTGGTGGCGCGAGGTAAACGGCCACTTTCTCTACTGCTCCGAGCTGGCCCTGATGGCCGAATACGCTGGTCTGGGCGACGAGCCGGTGCCGCCGGCCGTGCGGTTTTGGATCGACTACATGCGTGAACCCTCGCCGGCAGCCTGGTACCGGGCACACAATCGCAGCATTTTCGAAGGGTATGTGATCCACGAGTCGCTGGCGAAAGAGGAAAACGAGTACGAGCAGTTCTTCATGAATGAGGTCCTGTTCCGGGTGATGTATGCCAGTTCGATGGTCATGGGCAAGAGCTTCGGCGCGCTGGGCAAGCTGATGTCCAATCCTATCTTGCCAGCCGTCGATCTGCTGGTCAGCATCCCCCACTTCTACCCGCACAGCTACCCGATGACCTTCGCCGACAAGATGCATGTTCTGCACAGCGGCTACTCGTTGCGCGAGAAGGCGGTGCAACTGCTGGACGAGCAATTCGTCCTGCCCCAGCTGGACGAACTGTATCAGTGGTCGGCCGAGTGGCTTCAACTACCAGAGCTGGTTGATTACATCATCGACGGGCAGCCAAGCTACCCGATTAGGAAACAAAGCACGTGAGCGAAGAAAGAGCGATACACGCCGTTACCGGAGCCTTTGGCTATTCGGGGAAATACATCGCCAGGCGCCTGCTCGCGCAGGGTCACGAGGTTCGCACGTTGACAAACTCGACCCACCGGCAAAACCCATTCGGCTCGGCCGTCAGGGCCTACCCGTTTCATTTCGATGAGCCGGCGAAGCTGACCGCCGCGCTGGAAGGCGTATCCGTGCTCTATAACACCTATTGGGTGCGCTTCAACCACCGCCTGTTTTCCCATGCCGAGGCGGTTCGCAACACGCTGACGCTCTTCGACGCGGCCAAACGGGCGGGGGTNNAGCGGGTCGTACACGTCAGCATCACCAACCCATCTGACGAGACGAATTTGGAGTACTTCGCCGGGAAAGCCGAGCTGGAAAAGGCGTTGGTCGCCTCTGGCTTGTCTTACGCCATCCTGCGGCCCGCGGTTCTGTTCGGCAAGGAAGACGTGCTCATCAACAACATCGCCTGGACGTTGCGCCGTTTGCCCGTATTCGGCGTCTTTGGCGACGGTAGCTATCGCATCCAGCCGATCTATGTCGATGACCTGGCCGAGCTAGCCGTGGCGCAGGGACAAAGTCGGGNCAACGAGGTCATCAATGCCATCGGCCCCGAGACCTTCACCTTTCGCGAACTGGTGGAGACGATTGGGAACATCATTGGCGTGGAGCGACCGGTAGTCTCCTTTCCTCCGCGGCTGGCCTATTGGGCGACGCGGGTCGTCGGCCTGTTTGTGGACGACGTATTTCTGACCTGGGAGGAGGTGCAGGGGCTGATGGCCGGTACGCTGGCCGTCGACGCGCCGCCAACAGGTAAAACGGCACTCACTNCGTGGGCATTGNAGCATGCCGACACGCTTGGTCAGCACTACACCAGCGAATTGGCGCGGCGCAAAGACCGGCGNCTAGAATACCGGTCGAACTAAATCATCATGCCCCGCTTCAACCAAGACAGCCCTCTGGNGTTCTGGAAACCTTCGCGGCGCCGCCAGCTGTTTCGCTACGCGCTTATCTTCCTGTTGGTCGCCGTGGTGGTTAGCGCGCTCATTACCCTTTTCCGGCGCGACCAGCCTCCCGACAGCTTTACCATCGCCGCCGGGCCTCCGGGGAGCGCTTCCTACCTGGCAGCCGAGAACTACCGCCGGATCGCGCAAGAGAACGGCTTCGACCTGGAGATCCTGTCCAGTGAGGATGTGGTTGAACGACTCGATATGTTGCTGGCCGGGGAAGCGCAGGTCGGCTTCATCCCCAGCGGAGCAGCGGCCGGCCTGGAGACGGACGAGCTGCGGACCCTGGCTTCGGTTTACTACGAGCCGTTGTGGATCATCTACCGGCGCGCGCTAGCCCCGGATGAGCCATTTGACGACCTGCAGAACTTACGTGGAATGCGCATCGCCCTGGGCCCAGACAGCATCAGCACCGAGCGATTGGCCCGCTTGCTACTGGGGCTCAACGGCATAACCGAGGAAAACGCGACTTTCGTGGACCTGGATAAGGCCGGGGCTATAGATGGGCTGCGCGACGGCCGGGTTGACGCCGCGTTTTTCGTCGGCGCGGCGACTGAGGATTTGCTTTTACCACTACTGCGCGACCCCGATCTGGATATCATGAGTGTCCGTCGCGCGCCCGCCTATGCCAACCGTTATCGATTCTTGACGACAATTGACCTGCCGGAAGGAGCGATCGATCTCGAAGAGAATATACCATCGGAAGACAGGCGGTTGCTGAGCGCCGTCGCCACCATCGTCATCCGCCACGATCTGCATCCCGATTTGATTCGCCTGATGACCATTGCCCTGGTCGAGACGCACGAACCGGGCGGGCTGTTCGAAAAGCCGTTTGAATTTCCAAGAGTTGACCTGGCCGACCTGCCCATCAGTCGCGAGTACCTGGCCTATCTGGAACAAATACGCAGCGGCGAGAGCCAGCTCGATAACATCTTTCCCTTCCGCATCGCCGCGCTGATCGACCGCATCTACCTGTTTGCNGTGCCGGTCATTCTGCTTCTGATCCCGATCATCTTCCGCGGCCCGGGCGTCTATTCCACCTTCATGAGACGCCGCCTCTATACTTGGTACCAGCTGCTGCGCGANATCGAGAAGCGCGCCGCGCGCATGAATCTGGAGCAAATNGCCATCGCCGAGCAGGCGCTGGACGAGATGGAGCGGCGGCTGGAAGAGAAGTTCAGCATTTCGCGCGGCTATCTGGCGGGCTATTACGATTTGCGCATGCACATCGCCCTGGTGCGCGACACGCTGCGGGAGCGGCGGGAAGAGATGATAGGCAGCCAAGTGTCCAAGAGCGAGCCAGAGGATATAGCAATAAAAAGCCCGGCTGAGACGATAAAGAGCAGCATTCTGTAGGAAACTCAACAGGTGATCGGCGACTCCAGGATGTCACAGGATCAAACCTGAAAATGGGGGCGTATGAGCGAAACCCCCAGCTCTCCCCTGCTTTCCACCACACAACTGCGCGGTCATTACGCCGGGTTTGTCAGCCGCACCCATGCCTTCGTCATCGATTTAATTATCNTGACCTTCNTTCAAATCGCTTTTGTGCTGGCTATCAGCCTCGACTTCAATTTCCTCNGTCTTTCATCCTTCATAGAGGTCTTGCGCCAAACGACCAGGGTCGGCAGCCGTATTACCGCCTTATTCGTTCTATTGATTACGAGGATCGTCACCTTATTGGGTAGCATATTTTCCCTTGGGCTGTACGAGGCAATATCCTGGCCCCTGATCGGCCGGACGCTAGGCCAGGCCTTTCTGGGGCTGCGCGTNATGGGCGCTAATGGCCAAAACCTGAAATTCCGGCGCTCGGCCAGGCGGGCCATTGGGTATCTGCCGGCCGTCATACCGCTCATTGTGGGCTTCGTCGGGTGCTGATCAATGACCGTTGGCAAGACTGACNCGACAACCGATACGTTCCATGCGAGCATTCAGATATTGAGGAATGTAACCATTCGCTATCGTCACATCTGGAGCGATGTCAAACAGTGAATACGGCTAACAGTGGGATGATAATATCCGCATACCGCCTGCGCCATGTGCGGCAGGCGGGTTGGACGGACCGTCAAGGATGTGCATGCCCGCATCGTCGCGCAAAACGGTCATGATTCCTCTTAGGGTCGGCCGTCCATTCAGACTTTTGGGTGGTGAAACGGTTTCACCACCCACACTTGCCTTTTAATCCCTCAAAGAGTCGGCCGCCTGTCCTTGCTCGTGTCGATCAGGGGCGGCTCTTTCCCAATCAGGAACCCCTTAAGATGCCCGGCAAGATCGTTTTGTTATAATTTCTTCGAGTGCCATGAATCCGGAAGCTTTAGCCCGCCAACAAATCGACCGGCTGCTCCGATATGCCGGATGGGAGGTGCAGGACCGCGCCGGGATGAGCCTGTTCGGCCGTCCGGGGCGGGGGGTGGCCGTGCGCGAGGCGATGCTGGCCAGCGGCCCGGCCGATTACCTGCTCTTCGTCGACGGCAAGGCGCTGGGCGTCATCGAGGCCAAGAAGGCCGGCACCACCCTCAGCGGCGTTGAGGATCAGTCCGGCCGCTATGCCGAGGGGCTGCGGCCGCCGATGAAGGCCTGGCTGCCCGACCGGCCGCTGCCGTTTCGCTACGAGTCGACCGGCGTCGAGACCTTCTTCACCAACATCCTCGACCCCGAGCCTCGCAGCCGGCGCGTCTTCGCCTTCCACCGGCCGGCGACGCTGGCCCACTGGGCGGCCGAGGCCGAGACGCTGCGCGGGCGATTGCGCCAGATGCCGCCGCTGGCCACCGACGGCCTGTGGCCGCCGCAAGTCGGGGCCATCAGCAACCTGGAGGCGTCGCTGGCGCAGGACCGGCCGCGGGCGCTCATCCAGATGGCCACCGGCAGCGGCAAGACCTTCACCGCCGTCAATTTCGTCTACCGGCTCATCAACCACGCCAACGCCCGGCGCGTCCTGTTCCTGGTGGACCGCACCAATCTGGGCGTGCAGGCCTACAACGAGTTCGCCAACTTCGTCACGCCTGACGACGGCCGCAAGTTCAGCGAGCTCTACAACATCCGCCACCTTACCAGCAACGCCATCGATCTGGAGCGCGACGTCAACCGGGTCTACATCAGCACCGTCCAGCGGCTCTACGCCATGCTGCGCGACGAGGAGCTGGAGGAAGAGCGCGAGGCGGTGTCGGTCTACGAGCTGGAGGAGCGCGGCGAGCTGGCCACGGCGCAGCGGACGGTCAGCTTCTCCCGTAAGATGCCCATCGAGTTCTTCGATTTCATCGTCATCGACGAGTGCCACCGCTCCATCTACACCGTCTGGCGGCAGGTGCTGGAGTATTTCGACGCGGCCTACATCGGGCTGACGGCCACGCCGAGCAAGCAGACCATTGGCTTCTTCAACGAGAACATGGTGATGGACTACGACCACGAGCGGGCTGTCGCTGACGGGATCAACGTGGCCGGGGAGGTCTACCGCATCCGCACGCGTATCGGCGAGGGCGGCAGCGCCATCCCCGAAGGCGAGTTCGTCGAGAAGATCGACCGCCTCACCCGCGCCCGGCGCATGGAACTGCTGGACGAGCAGCTGGTCTACGAGGCGCGGCAGCTGGACCGCGACGTGGTCAGCGAGAGCCAAATCCGGACCGTCATCCGCCATGTGCGCGACGCGCTGTTCACCGAATTGTTCCCCAACCGGCCGGAGCAGATCGTGCCCAAGAC
>JAACJX010000595.1 GCA_014237545.1 Ardenticatenia bacterium
TACGATGACCAGATCGAGCTGTGGCTGAACGGCGAATACCTGCCCATGTTGTCCAGCCGCGAAGGGGTCGAGGCGGCGGCCGAGGACGTCATGATCCTCCANCCGGAGCAATAACCATGCANTACATGCCNNTTCATTNCGAAGANNANGATCCCCAATTCCGCNAGTTGTGCGACTACGCCATCGCCGAGATGCGTCGCCTGCAGGTGCCCGGCGTCTCGATNGGNATCATCCACGACGGCCGNGAGCATCTGGCCGGGTTCGGCATCACCAGCGTCGAGAACCCNCTGCCCGTGACGGCNAATACCCTGTTCCAGATCGGCTCCACCACCAAGACAGTCACCGGCACCATCATCATGCGGCTGGTGGAGAAGGGGCTGCTCGACCTNGACGAGCCGGTGAAGACCTATCTGCCCGAGTTGCGCCTGAAGGACAATAAAGCCGAGGGNTCGGCNACCACCCGCCACCTGCTNACCCACATGGGCGGCTGGGTGGGCGACTTCTTCCGCGAGACGGGCAGCGGTGATGACGCGCTGGCTCGCTACGTGGCCGAGATGGCCGATCTGGATCAGATCGTGCCGTTGGGCTCGATCTGGGCTTACAACAATGCCGGGTTTGGATTGGCCGGCCGGCTCATCGAGGTGCTCACCGGGCAGACTTACGAAGAGGTGGCCCAAGAAATGGTGCTCGACCCGCTGGGCATGACCAGCTCTTTCTTCTTTGCCGCGGATGTGATTTCCCGCGCCTTCGTAGTCGGTCACCGGGTGGACGACCAATTAGGCCNCGTTGTCGAGCGGCCGTGGGCGCTGGCGCGGTCGGGCCACGCGGTGGGCGGCCTCTGTTCCAGCGCGCGCGACCAGTTGCGCTACGCGCGCTTCCACCTGGGCGATGGAACGACCGAAAGCGGCCAGAGAATCNTGTCGGCCGAGACGATGGCCGCCATGCAGACGCCACAGGTCGACGCCAATCAGGGCCGGCAGATGGGCTTGAGCTGGATCCTGAAAGATTACGGCGACACGCGGGCCGTGTTGCACGGCGGCGCGACTAACGGTCAACTCTCCNCCTTCCTCATGGTGCCGTCNCGGGGGTTTGCTATCACCGTGCTGACCAACGCCGATGAAGGCAGCATCCTGCATGACAACGTCGTAAGGCGAGCGCTGGAGCGGTATCTGGGCATAANCGAACCAGAACTGACGTATATGGAAATGGGCATCGAGAAATTGGGCGAGTACGTGGGAACTTACGAGGCAGCGCTCGACCGACTGTCTCTCTATCTGGCCGATGGGGAGTTGATGGCGCAGTCAACCCCAAAAGGCGGCTTCCCGGACGTGAACTCCCCGGCTTCTCCGCCACCGCCACCCAGCCGGATGAAGTTTTTCGCGCCGGACAGAGCTATCACTATTGATGAACCNGTGATTAACCTGAAAGTAGAATTCATTCGTGGCGACGACGGGCGGGTTGTCTGGTTGCGCACCAGCCGCCTCTACCGGCGGATTTAGCAGAAAAATATAATGAGCAGGCCAGCGCGACCATTCACGCCGACCTGCTCCACTTCTTCTGCTATCCAGTCAAGCGCCGTCGCCTGTTCGCTAGGGGTAGGCCGGCGGCTCCCAACCTTGCTGGTACTCCTCGACATACCGCCGCAGGCTATCNGGAATGGAGAAAGCGCTGCGGGTGATGTAATCATACATCACCTGGATCGTGCGACCGTAGGCGATCAGGCGGCCGTCCTGGCCATGGATGCGATACAGCATGTCGAAGCTCTTNGTCCCAAAACGGGAGATCCCCGTGCCCACGTGCAACACCTCGGTCAGGAGCGCGGGGGATTTGTAGGTACAGGCNGCCTCAACCAGAATGAGCGGCAAATCCAGCAGCTCCGTTCCNAGCAAGCCNCTCTTTTCCATCANCTCGCCCAGATANTTGATNCGCACCGTCTCGAAATAGGCNAAGAAGACAGCGTTGTTGACNTGGCCCATCGCGTCGATGTCACGAAAGGCAACTTCCAGATTGATTTCGTAGGGATAATTGGTGTATGTCATGCGTCGGTCCGAAATGGGCGCGTTTTCGCGCNTCTTGTTGGGGCGATTCTAACATGTTTCCCCGGCCCTGCACGTCGCGACCCGTTCAATAGNNNNTGGTCNCGATGACCAGTGACCAACCGGCTAGGACTCGGCCGCCAGCACCAATTCCAGTTCCAGCGGCTGCCCATCGCGCAATAGCGACAGCGACACGGAATCGCCCACTTGCCTGTTCAACGCCAGGTACTCCTGCAGGCCGTTCCAATCGGCCATGTCAATCCCATCTATCGCCACGATGATATCCCCGCCGGCCAGCACCTGCCGGTTGCCGATGATCACCTGTTGCTGCGCGCCGCGCACGCCGGCGACATCGGCCGGCCCGCCGCGGATGAGTTGGGCGACCAGGATCCCCCTCTCCACCGGTAGAGATAGCTCCTCAGCCAGCGCGGCATTGATCGAGTACCCGTAAAGGCCCAGCGACGGGTGCAGATAGCGGCCTTCGGCGATGAGCACCGGCACGACGCGCTTGAGCGTCTCCACCGGCACGGCGAACCCGATACCCTCGGCTCCTTGGCGGATAGACGTGTTGACGCCGATGACCTCGCCCCGCGAGTTGAGCAGCGGCCCGCCGGAGTTGCCGGGGTTGATCGCCGCGTCGGTCTGAATGACGTTGTAGATGTAGTTGCCGTCCTCGGTTTCCAGCGGCCGGCCCAACGCGCTGACCACGCCGGTTGTCAGCGTTCGATCGAGCCCAAACGGGTTGCCGATGGCGATGGCTCGCTGGCCGACACGTATCTCGTCGGCCGCGCCCAGGGCGATCGGCCGCAAGGGCGTTGTAGTCGNATCAACTCGCAAGACGGCCAGGTCATTGCGCGGGTCGATGCCCACCACTTCGGCCTCGGCCTGGCTCTCGTCGGAGAAGATCACCTCGATACGGTCAGCGTCGGCGATCACGTGGTAGTTGGTGACGATGTGGCCTTGCTCGTCCCAGATGAAGCCGGAACCCGTGCCCTCGCTGGCCATGGGGCCGTAGAAGAAGTCCATCGTGATGATGCGCGAGGCGATGTGGACCACCGACGGCCCCACGCGCTCGTAAAGGTTGGTGACGAGTTGCTCCTCGATATCGAGCGGNCGCAGGTCGNCCTCCGAAAGAGGCGTCGGCGTGGCGACAATGACGAACGGCGTTTGGGTCGGCGCGAAGGTCGCCGGCGGGGCGGTCGGAACGGGCACGCTCGCCGGCTGTAAGCGGCACCCGGCAGCTAGCAAAACGAGCAGAAATAAAACAGATAGATAGCGCTTGCCCATCTCGAACTCAAGGGCAGGAATAATTTAGACCATCCCGGCGACAATGGATGCTCCATCGGTCGCGGAACAGATGTAGATCTGCGGCTCCAGGCGGGTATGGCGCGCATACGCTTCGGCCACCGCGGCGGCGAACCCTTCCGCCTCTTCTTCGCGAACGAGGGCCACGGCCGCGCCGCCGAACCCGCCGCCGGTCATCCGCGCCCCGAGGCACGCCGCCTCCGCCTGGGCCAGCGCGACCATCACGTCCATCTCTTCGCGGGAAACCTCGAAATCGTCCCGCATGCTGGCATGGCTGGCGTTCATCAACCGGCCCATCCGGAGCGCGTCGCCGCGGCGCATGGCCTCGGCCGCGGCCAGCGTACGCTCGTTCTCGCTGATNACGTGGCGCGCCCGCCGCCGGGTGGTGGGATCAAGCCGGCTGNTCCGGGCCTCGAATGTGCCCATGTCCACATCGCGCAGCGCGGGGACACCAAAGAAGGCGGCCGCGGCCTCGCATTGGGCCCGGCGCTCGTTGTAGGCCGAATCGACCAGCCCGCGCCGCGTGGCCGTATCTAGAATGACCACGACCGTGCCAGGGGGCAGGGGAACAGCCACGGTCTTCAGGCTGCGGCAATCGATCAGCAGGGCATGATCGCGCCGCCCGGCGGCCGAAATCATCTGGTCCATGATCCCGCAATTCATGCCAACNCACTCGTTCTCCGCCCGCTGGCCGGCGCGGGCCATGCGGGCCGCTTCCCAGGGCAAATCGCCGGCGGCGGCAAAGGCGCGGGCCACGGCCATTTCCACCGCGGCTGACGAGGATAAGCCGGCCCCGATGGGCACATTTCCGGCCATCACCCCCTCCCATCCGGCGANCGCCCACTGCTCGCTGAGGATGTAGGCCACGCCCTTCACATATTCCGCCCACCCCTTGTTCTCATGCCGCAGGCTGCCCAGGTCGAATTCGGTGGTGTCGTCGAATTCGAGGGAGTGGATAAGGACGCGGCGATCGGTTCTGGGCCGCAGAGCGATCCAGACGGCGCGGTCAATAGCCATCGGCAGGACGAAGCCGTCGTTGTAATCGGTATGCTCGCCGATTAGATTGACGCGCCCCGGCGCGCGGACAGTGGCGGCGGGCGGCTCGCCAAAGAGTTCCGCGAATCGCCCGGCGACAAATTGGGTCAAATCGTGTGGCGCGGACATGGCAGACCTCAGAGGTTGCGCCCTAGAGCAGGCGGTCGGCGAAGGCCGGTAGCGCGGCGGTGCCGCCGGTGTGCCAGAAGAGCACGCGCTGGCCGCGGGTGAAGGCTCCCCAACGGATTAAATCGACCAGGCCGCCGAAGGCGCGACCCGTGTAAACGGGGTCCAGGAGTACGCCCTCCAGCTGGGCCATCAGCCTGATCGCCTCGCGCTCGGTCTCGCCGACCCGGGCGTACCCCTCGCCGATGTAATCGTCATTGACGGTGACCATGTCGGCGACGGACAGCGCGTCGAGGCCGACGTGGGTGGCCGTAGCTGTGGCCAAAGCGGCGACCTGGGTCTTGAGCGATTCGGCCGGGTGGTCAACGCTGATACCGAGGACAGTCCCATGGAAGCCGAAGGCGCGCGCGCCCAGCACCAGCCCGGCTTGCGTGCCGCCGCTGCTGCTGGCGAAGACGATGAAGTCAAAGTTCAAGCGCGCGGCGGCCATCTGCTCTGTTAACTCGCGCATGGCCATCACGTAGCCCGTCGCGCCGATGACGTTTGAGCCGCCGAGCGGGACGAAGTATGGCCGCCGGCCGATGGATCGCAACTCGCTCAGCACGCGCCCGGTCTCGTCGGGGCAATCGGCAACATCACACCAGTANACATGCGCGCCCAATAGTTCATCGAGCAGTAGATTGCCGGTCGTCATCTCCGGCCGCCGGCCGCGCAGGACCAGGCTGCACCCAAGACCGAAACGCGCCGCCGCGGCGGCCGTCTGGCGAGCATGGTTGCTCTGCGGCGCGCCGGTCGTCACCAGGTGATCGGCCCCCTGGGCCAGCGCGTCGGCCACCAGGAACTCCAACTTCCGCGCCTTGTTGCCGCCAGTGGCCAGCCCGGTCTGGTCGTCCCGCTTGATCCAAATCTCCGGCCCGCCGAGACTGCGACTCAGACGTTCCAGGGGTTCAATCGGCGTCGGCAAAAAGGCAAGGGAGACTTTCTCAGGGAATTTTGGGTCCATAAATCGTTCCAGTAGGCCGGCGCTCGTTCACCCGCGCCATATGCCGGTATTGTAACTCAATTGCTTAGCCTGTCGATTGACCGACTGGGCTTTCAGAGCTTTTCCAAAGTCCGTTTAAGGGGTAGAGAGACGCGGAGCGCGCTGAGGACAGACGCGGAATCCACAGAGGAAGAGAGGTTAGACTCGGCGCGCTCCACACTACTCGGCGCTCTCCGCGTTCCCCTGACTAACCGTCATACTACGAAAAAGCCCATCTATCCGGTGACTATCCCATTTCGCCGATCCTGCTAGAATCAGTTCAGTCCCTTATGACCCAGCATTCAAGCTCACCTCCCCGTCCCTCCCGCGGCCTCCACGGTTTGTTTCATTTCTTCCTCGTGGCGTTTGCCGCGCCAGCCGCGTGGCCGCCGCTGGTGATCTATCTACTCGCGGCAGGGATGGCCGCCGGCATCGCCTGGTTGTGGGTCGAGCGGGCCGGCGCGGCGGGGAATGGGCTGCTGACCTTTCTGATCATGGGATCTTTTTTCGCGGCCGACAAGGACATCCTGGCCTCTCTACCGCGGCGAATGGTGTCATTCGCGCCCTGGAACGAGCAGTTTTTCGCCCTGGCGCTGCCGCGCGCAGCCGCGGCGCTGGCGTTGGGTTGGCTCATCCCCTACATCGGCTGGACGGCCGCCTTCTACGGCAACATCGCGCTGCAATTCCTGAGCACTCTCGCTCTCTATCAGGGGGCAGTCGTGGAGCCGCGCCGGCTGGAAATGACCCGGCTAACCATGACCGGCGACCGCCTCGCGCCTNGCGCGCGCCCTATACGAATTCTCCACATCTCCGACCTGCACATCGAGCGGCTTGGCACGCGCGAAGAACAGTTGCTTGGTTTGGTGGAGACGGCCGCGCCCGACTATATCCTGCTGTCCGGTGATTATGTAAATCTCTCCAATAATAAGGATCCCGACGCCCACGAGCACCTGCGCCAACTGCTCGGAAACCTCTCGGCCCCGGGTGGGGTCTTTGCTGTTCTAGGAAGCCCCGCGGTAGACCTGCCCGAAGTCGTGCCGCCCCTGTTCGTTGAAAGCGGGGTGCGCTTGCTGCGTGACGAGATTGTGGACATTGCGCCGCCGGGCGGGCCGTCTTTGCATCTCATCGGTCTGGAGTGCCATCACAAGGATCTTACCGGGGATGTGAACACGCTTGACCGGCTGCTGGCCGGCGACCAGGGCAACAGCCCGCTCGTCCTGCTCTACCACTCGCCGGAAATCATGCCTCCGGCAGTGGAGCGCGGTATTGACCTTTACCTCTGCGGCCATACCCATGGCGGGCAGGTGCGACTGCCGCTTATCGGGCCAATCCTCACCAGCTCCCGACTTGGTCGCCGCTACGTGATGGGCCACTACCACGAAGGGCGGACGCACCTCTACGTCAGCCGCGGGGTCGGCTTCGAAGGGCTGGGCGCGCCGCGGGTGCGCTTTCGCTGCCCGCCGGAGATCACCCTCATCACTCTCGAAACCCGGCGCTGAGCACCCTTTCGGGGCTCACGTCAGGGACGACCAGACCTCCAGCTTGCCACGCACGCGGCGAATGACCTCGTTGGTGAATGCGTCTGTATAAGTATTGCCGCCCAGGTCGGCCGTGCGAATGCCGTCGTAGACCGCTTCCAGCGTAGCCTCGTAGATGGCGCGGCTGGCCGTCTTCAACTCCTGCTCCTTCATGTAGCCGAGCAAGCCGGCCGCGGCCAGGATCATGGCCATGGGGTTAGCCATGTTCTTGCCCTGCAGACTGGGGGCCGTGCCATGGGGAGCTTCGGCCATGACGCAGTCAATCACCCCCTCCTGATTGAGCGAGATAACCATCGATTCCGACCCGGCGATTGAGCCGAACATCTGCAAGACCATGTCGGACAGCAGGTCGCCGTCGCGGTTCAGCGACGGGATGACCATCGCGTCGCCCGTCGTGGCCAGCAGCAGCGCGAACGTGGCGTCGATCAGCTGCGGCTCGTAGCGCACGTCGGGATAGCGGGTCGCGGCGGCATCCATCTCCTCCTTGAACATGCCCTCATAGACGGGGCTGACGGTGAACTTGGGGCCGCCAAATACCTTGGCCCGATTCTCCCGCGCGTGCTGGAAGGCGAACTCGGCCACTGCCCGGCAGACCCAGCGCGAGATTTTTTCGGTGCGGAAGGCATATTCGTCCGGGCTGCCGGCCACGCCCTCGCGCCATTCGCGCGCCCCATAGGCGTCGTCGCGGGCCATNCGCACGATGCTGATCGGCGCGTAGATGCCGCCGACCGGCCGCACGCCGGGAATGCGCCGCCCCGTGCGCAGGATGATCTCGGCGTCCATTTCCTCGCGCAAGATAGCATTAGGGCTGCCCACATCGCCGCGTGTTTCCGGTGTGATCGTCGCTGCCTTGAGACCCACGCGGTACTCACGGATGGCCCGGCCGGCCTCGTAAACGACCTTGTTGTCAGTGGCCCGGCGGTTCCCCAGGCTTAGATCGAACCGCTTGAATTCCAACGGGAAGCGGATGACGTCCTCCTGGAGCACGCGCAACGCCTCTTCCAGAAGCTCCTGCCCCGTCTGATCGCCGTCGAGAATGACAATAGTTCTACTCATCTTTTTTCTGTATTTCTCCAGTGTAATAACGCCCGTTGGTCAGGCAGATCCCTTTCTAGCCAGGCAGGTCCTGAGCGGCGGGCCGCCCGCGCCGGGCGCGTAATATTTCCAGATAGCGTGGTATGGCTTGCGTGTAGAGCCGGTAGAGCAGCGGCCGCGCCGGAAAATCCCAGGCGCCGATAAAACGCACCACCTCGCCATTGAAACCGGCCTTGAACCGCCACACGCCCCACAGGCGGTCTGTTTCTTCAAATTCGTCCGGCGCGCCCCAGAAGTCATAGACCTTCGCGCCTTGCGCTTGCGCCCAGCGGATCGCTTCCCACTGCAATAGATGGTTGGGCATCCGCTCGCGAGCTTCATTGCGCGACGCGCCATACATATAGATCACGCGCTCGCCGAAGCGCACCAGGACGACGGCCGCCACCGGCCGCCCCTCGACCTCGGCGATCAGCGGCTGGGCCATGCCGGCCTCGTAGAGCGCCATCCAGCCGTCCAGGTAATACGCCGCCGGGCGGACAGTGAAGCCGTCGCGCGCGGCCGTTTCCTGGTACATATCGACGAGAGTCGGGAAATCGGCCGGCCCACCCGGCCGCACGACCACCCCTTTCCGCTCGGCCAGCCGGATGTTGTAGCGGGTCTTTTGCTTCATAGCCGCCAACAACGCTTCTTCCGAGGCCTCCAGCGGTAGCTCGACCGTGTTGCGAAACTGGATCTGTTCATCCGACGGCCGCCAGCCGCGCTCGCGCAGGTCGCGCGTAACGGCCATGCCCAAGGGCGAGACGCGCTCGTTCTCCAGCCCCCAGCTCCGCGCGATCTCGGGGTCGATCTTGATGAAGATGGCTCGCTCGCGCTGGGCCAACTGTTCCAGACGAGCCAGCACCTGCCGCCGCAACGCCTTGTCGTGATAATCAAGCACCGGGCCTTTGGGCACATAGAGAACGCAAAAAGGCAGGCGAGGGACGCGCCGCTTCAGAACCATGGCCGCGGCGATCGTTTCCCAGCTATTGCCGCCCACCGACATGGTCAACGGCAGCGCCTCCCAGCCCCAGCGCGACTTGAATTGGCCCCAGGCCCAGCTCTGCAGGGCGTGGGCATAGGGCAAGCGCCCGAGGGCCGCCTGCCAGGCGGCGGGCGAATCCTCGAGCTTGAAGGTCGAAGCGCGGTAGGGTGAGTTATCAGTCGCCATCGATAAAAAAGGGCGGCGCTGGGCCGCGATCCGGACAATAATAACTCGAACAGCCCGGTGATGCACCCCGCGTTCATGGCCCTCACTGATCCTCAGCCCGCATGAGTTATCTGCGGGCCTTCAACTTCTCGTACCCTTGTCTCGCTTTTGCTACAATTCGCCAGGTTTTTTANACAAAANCGATTGGAGGGCTTTAATGAATAGTACCTTGGCGAAGATCGAACATTGGATTGGGNTAAACCCTATACTCCTCATCCTGGCCCTGTTTATCCCCATCGCCATCTTTCTTGAATTGACGCACGCGGAACCGTTGTGGATTTTGCTCGCTTCGGCAGCGGCCATNGTGCCGCTGGCGGCCATGATCGGCGAGGGCACNGAAGCCNTGGCCGAAAAAGTGGGTGAGCGCACCGGCGGNTTGNTGAACGCCACGCTTGGCAACGCGGCCGANCTCATCATNGCCATCGTCGCCTTGCGCAAAGGGCTGATCGATCTGGTGCTGGCATCCATCACCGGCTCNATNCTCGGNAACCTGTTGCTCATTCTCGGNCTGTCGCTGCTGATTGGCGGCATCAGGCACGGCGTGCANCGNTTCAACCGCGAGAACGCNGGCCTCGATGCCACCCTGCTGGTGCTGGCCGTNTTCACNCTGGCGATTCCNTCNTTCTTCAACNTGGCCATCGAGCCGGACTTCTGGCGGGTCGAGTTCCTGAGCATCGGNGCGTCGATCGCCATTCTCGTCATGTACGGNCTGGTGATCCTNTACTCCTTCACATCGAAAACNCACGAAGGCGACCCACAGGCGCGCGAGGCTCATGCCACCCTGGGCTGGAGNACGACGCACGCGCTGATCGTTCTCGTCGTGGCNGTCGGCTTCATNGCCNTGCTCTCCGAGTTCCTGGTCACGGCCGTGGAGCCGGTNACCGAGTCGCTGGGCCTCAGCGAGTTCTTCATCGGCATCATCCTGATCCCGCTGGTGGGTAACGCGGCNGAGCACTTCGTCGCCGTNCAGGTGGCGGCCAAGAANCGCATGGACCTGTCGCTGAGCATCGCCATCGGCTCCAGCCTGCAGATCGCCNTGTTCATCGCCCCGCTGCTGGTGTTCATCAGCCTGGCGTTGGGCAACCCGATGCCGCTGGAGTTCACGACGTATGAGATTCTGGCCGTCTCGGCCGCGTCGCTCATCGCCGCGCTGGTCTCGCTGGACGGGAAAAGCAACTGGCTGGAAGGCGCGATGCTGCTGGTGCTCTATGTGATTCTGGCGGTGGCGTTCTTCTTCTTGTAGGACCACGACCGAAGCGGAAACNCCCGCNACACGATGCATGACAAACAGAAAGGGCAGGCCTCAAACCTGCCCTTAACTTTTCTACCGGCCGCGCCGCCAGGCGTATANGCGGTGGAGCATCTGATTATAGACCCGATCGGCCGCGCCCACCGTGCGTTTGACCTCTCCCCCAAAGCCCCGCTTGAACCGGTAAACCGGCCACAGGCCGTCCTGCCGGTCGGTGAAGTTCGCCTCCAACTCCTCCTCCGGCGCGTCGGGGACGCCCCACATGTCATAGGTGGCGCAGCCGCGGGCCTTGGCCCANCGCATGGCCGCCCATTGCGCGGCATAAGCCGGCATGCGCTGGCGCTCCTCGTTGCTCGACGCGCCATAGAGGTAAGCGGCCGAATGACCCGACGCGAACGCCATCACCCCGGCCAGCGGGCGGCCCTCGAACTCGGCCAGCCACAGGGCCGCGCTATGGGGCGCAAACAGCTCAAACGCGGCGCGGTAGTAATTGGAGTCGTGGACGCCGAAATTATCGCGCTCCCCGGTCATGCGCATCAAGCGGTTAAAAGCGGGTAGATCGTCGGCCGTACCCTGCCGGATGGTGACGCCCTTCTTTTCCGCCAGGCGGATGTTGTAGCGCGTCTTCTGCTTCATGCGCGACAAGATCTCCTCTTCCGGCGGCTGTAGATCGATCACGACCGTGCGCGGCGGCTGGATGGTGTCGGGCGAGGGCGCGCAGCCGTGCCGCGTATAGAGCGTCTCCCACTCGTCCTGGCTCATCTCATCCTGCCAGATGCGCGGCTCGATCTTGACGATCCCCGCGCCGCGCCCATAAGCCGCCTGGTCAATGTAGTTGAACAGCACATCCACTTGTTCGGGATCATGCCAATCCACCAGCGGGCCGTGGGGGACATAACCCAGCTTGACGACGCCCAGGGCCACCGAACGGAAAAGTACCTGCGCGCCGCCCACCAGANGGCCGTCGCGNCGCATCCATACGCGCTGCGACGACCAGCCGAAACGGCTCTTCAGCCGGGCCCAGTTCGTCGTCTGCAGCAAACTGCCGCGCGGGTGCGCGGCCACGAACGCGTCCCATTCCGCGTCTGCTTCGGAATAGGGCTGTTCGCCTAATTCAAACATCTTCGCAACCATAGAGGCCGGATTATAAGGGCAATNCCCGCCTTAACCCAACTCGAACCACCAAATGCCCGCTCCAGAATCCCACNGTTGACCTNACANTTTGNCAATAANGAATTACGAATAACATCACTNCCCACCATCCCCCTTTCTCCCNTGGTCCCTTTCTCCCTTTCCTCCCGCCACCCGCTCCCGTTCGCCTATACCCGCCGTTGTGCTACAATGTTTCCCAACCAGAGGCGATCACATCCATGAGTCAGGCGCAAGTCCTTTACGACCTTCAACAGATTGACAGCGAAATTCGCGCCAAGAAACAGCGCTTGGGCGAGGTATTGCGGCTGCAGAAAGAGCCGGCCGCGCTGGTGGAGGCTCGCGAACGGGCCGCGTCGGCCGAGGCCGACCTGCAACAGTGGCAGGCCAAACACAAAAACATCTCGCTCGAAGTCGCTTCGGTGGCGGACAAGGCCAAACGCTCGGAGGACCGGCTTTATTCGGGGACTGTCAAGAACACCAAGGAGCTGACCGACCTGCAACACGAGGTAGAAGCGCTCGGCCGGCGTCGGGCGGCGCTGGAAGACGATGCCCTGCTGGCGATGATGGAAATCGACGAGCGCAAAGGCGTCAAGGTCACGGCCGACGCGGAAGTCGACAAACTGGCCGGGGAATTCACCACGGCATCGGCGGCGCTGCGCCAGGAACAACAAGCCCTGGCCCTGAGCCTCAACACCCTGCTGGAAAAGAGGGCGCGACAGGTGACGCTGGCCCAACCCNCCCTCTTGAAGCGGTACGACGACCTGATCCGCCAGAAGAACGGGCTGGCCGTCGCCGGGCTGCGGGCGAACAAGTGTCTCGGCTGCCAGCTTACGCTATCGGCCAGCGTGATTCGTGCCGCCAGCGAGGGCAAGCTGATCCAGTGCGAGAATTGCGACCGCTTTCTTTGCCCCGTTTGATGTCGCNCCGAGCCCGCGCCCGTCTCTCCAATCAAACAAAAAGCCTGAGGAAAGTAACATGAAGATCCTGGTCACCGGCGGCGCCGGCTACATCGGCAGCCATACCACGCTGGAACTCCTTCGCGCGGGGCACGATGTCGTCGTTGTCGATAACCTCATCAACAGCCACGAAGAGGCTCTGCGGCGCGTGGAAAGGCTGGCCGGGCGGCCGCTCGCCTTCCAGAAGGTCGATTTGCTGAACAAAGAGGCGCTGGCCGAGGTATTTGCCGCCGCTCCCATCGAGGCCGTCATTCACTTCGCCGCGCTCAAGTCCGTGGGCGAATCCGTGGTCCAGCCGTTGCGCTACTACCAGAACAACGTGACCGGCACGCTGAACTTGCTGGAGATCATGGAACGCCACAACGTGCGTCGCTTCGTCTTTAGCTCCTCGGCCACCGTCTATGGCGACCCGAAGACGATGCCTATCACTGAAGACATCCCCCTGTCACCGGTAAATCCATATGGCCAGACAAAAGTCGCCGTAGAAAATATCCTGGGCGATCTATATCGCTCCGATGATCGCTGGGGGATCGCAATACTACGCTACTTCAACCCCATCGGCGCGGACCCCAGTGGCCAGATCGGCGAAGATCCGAACGGCATTCCCAACAACCTCGTGCCCTACATTGCCCAAGTGGCCGTCGGCCGCTTGCCCCATCTGCCCGTCTATGGCCACGACTACCCCACGCCCGACGGAACCGGCGTGCGCGACTACATCCACGTCGTCGATCTGGCGTTAGGGCATATCCGGGCGCTGGACAAGCTGCGCGGGGAGACAGGATTGTTCGTCTACAACCTGGGCACGGGGCGAGGCTATAGCGTGCTGGAAGTGGCCGCGGCCTTCGAGCGGGCCTGCGGCCGGCCGATTCCGCTGCGTGTGTTGCCACCCCGGCCGGGCGACGCGGCCGTCTCTTATGCCGATCCGACGCGGGCCGAGCGGGAGCTGGGCTGGCGCGCCGAGCGCGCGCTGGATGACATGGTAAACGACTCGTGGCGTTGGCAGTCGCGGAATCCGGACGGGTACGCGGCAGGTGGCGGGTAGCAGGGGACAGGNGAGAAGGGGAGCGATACTATTTGACCGGTGCTTGGCCCTTCTGTCATCAGCCNTGACGATCAATCCTCANCTGCCGCCGGTCTTTTTTCGGTAGGTGGCCACGACTTCGGCNATGATCGCCAGAGCGATTTCCTCGGGGTTATCAGCGCCGATGGCNAGGCCGACAGGCGCATGGATGCGCGCCAGCTGNGCCTCACTAACTCCCTGGGCGAGCAAACGCGCCCGCCTTTTGGCGTGCGTTCCCCGGCTGCCAAGCGCCCCGATATAGAAGGCATCGCTCTCCAGTGCGGCGCGGAGCGCCGGATCGTCGATCTTGGGATCGTGACTTAGCGTGACGACGGCCATATCCGGCCGCAGGGGAAATTCCTCGAACGCCTTACCCGGCCAGGCGCGGATGAGTTGATCGACGTCGGGAAACCGCGACTCACTGCCGAAGGCNCGACGCGGATCGACCACNACCGTCCGATAATTGACGGCCTTCGCCAGGCCAGCCAGGGCTATAGAGATGTGGGCGCCGCCGACGATGACCAGCGAAGGCGGCGGGCGCTGGGCATCGATGAAGACCACGACCTCATCCGGCAGGNTATGGCTGGCGGGCAGCAGAGCGTGGCGGGCAAGCTCGATCACCGTTTCGTCCAACTTCGGCCCCAGCCCGCCAACCAGCGGCCGCTCGCCCACGACTAGCTTGCGCCCAATCATTTCCTCGGGCGCCCTCAGGATAGTCGCTATGGCGACCGGCTGGTGGGCAAGAATACGGTCGCGGGCGGCTTGATAGCTGGGGATGTCCAGCGGTTCCAGCCAAACGTCAATCGTCCCGCCGCAGGCCAGCCCCACCCCCCAGGCCGTCTCGTCGGCCACGCCGAAATGGAGCAGGCGCGGCCGCCCGCTGGCCAGCACTTCGCCGCCGGCCTCAATGACTGCGCCCTCGACGCAACCACCGCTCACCGACCCGGCAATAGTCGCGCCGCCGTCTGTGAAGGCCATCTTGGCCCCCGTCTTGCGCGGAGCCGNCCCCCATGTATGAATAACCGTCGCCAGGGCGATAGACGTTTCCCCGGCCGCCAGCCAACTGTCGATTGCTTCAATCACTTCCTTCATAGCTTGCCGATTCTATTCCATGAGTGGCGGTCGTCAAGCCGGCAACGAGTTGNTTGATTTCAACGAGGTATTGGCGGCAAGCCACGCCGCGTAATATCCCTGTAAGATTCACCCGGTAAGCTGGCTCGGCCCCGGCGCGTCGAAGTCGTACAGCAAGGAGTAGATGAGGGGCGGTATAAATACAGCCCCCCTCGAACTCAATCTTGCTATGATATTTATGAGTGGCGCGTGACCGGTCTTCCGGCGACGTCGCCGAATTATCTCTAGGAGCGGTACAAACTCATGTCAAACAAACAATTAGAAGTGGCAACGCTGGGCGGGGGATGTTTCTGGTGCCTGGATGCCATCTATCGCGACGTGCAGGGCGTGGAGCGGGTCGTGTCCGGCTACTCCGGCGGCCACGTGCCCAATCCGACCTATGAACAGGTTTGCGGCAAGCGCACCGGCCACGCTGAGGTAGTGCAGGTGTCGTATGACCCGTCGGTCATCAGCTATGACGACATCCTCTACATCTTCTGGCGCATCCACGACCCGACGACGCTCAATCGCCAGGGCAACGACGTTGGCCCGCAATACCGGTCGGTCATTTTCTACCACGACGAAGCGCAGAAGGCGGCCGCCGAGCGCACCCGCGACGAAACCACGGCCGCTCGCGTGTGGCCCGATCCGATCGTGACTGAGATCGTCCCATTCGACGTCTTCTACGAGGCCGAGGGCTATCATCAGGATTATTTCAACAATAACCCCTATCAACCCTACTGCGTCTACGTTGTTGACCCGAAGGTGAAGAAGTTCCGTAAGTCCTTCCAGGACAAGCTGAAACTGGCGGCCTAAAGATAACGCCCGTCGCCAAGGCAGCAAGTAGCAGATGGCCTCGACAGGNACATGTTTGTCGAGGCCATCTCACATTTTGGGGATTACTTCCAGAGAAATCTCTCAGGCAACCGGCAAGTCAGCTATTGTCTCGCCCGGCTTATAATCGTGATCGGGGAGTTCCGTTTCGATATTGCGCACGCCGGGGAAAAGGTACGCCGCCAGGCTCATGAGCCCACCGAGTGTGGCTGTGCCCAGGAACATGACCGCCATGCCCGCTCCCGGGCCNGTACCGACCAATGGTCCAAAGACCGGCGCCAGCGACCCGCCGGGCATCATCGCCGGCTCCAGAAGGTGGTCGGCCAGATATCCGGCCAGCAAGTAGCCCAATGGGTTCAACGCCAGGCGCATCATGCTGTCCACCGAGAAGACGCGCCCTTGGACCTCGGGAGCAACCTTCGCTTGCCATATTGCCTGGCGGCTGCCCAGAAGGATCGGAATAAAAACCGATGCCGCCACGGCGGCCACTACCCAGACCGCCACCCCTCGGCCGACGGCGAAGAGGAAGTCGCCCAGGAAGAAAGACATAGCCGTGCCCAACAAGACGCCGTGAATCTTGCGCCGCGGCCCGCCCCACGTAGCCATCAGCAACCCGCCGGCCAATCCGGCCGCACCGAGTGCGCCCTGAACGAAGCCCAAGGCGATCTCGCTCCCGCCGGTGCGGGCCAGGATCATTGCAGGCATGACACCAAAATAGGTCAGCGCGGCGAAGAAATTGACGACGGTGAAGTGGAGTGTCAGGCCCAACAATCCGCGCCGCTGCAAAATATAGTCGAAGCCGACGCGCATCTCGGCCAGGAAATGCCGCCCCTCTCCTTCTTGCAGCGACTGGATGGCCGGGACCCTGACGATGGCCAGCGTGCCGATGGCTATCAGAAAGGTGGCCACATCGACGACCATCACGCCTTCCACGCCGATGAAGCCGATAAGCAAACCGGCCAGGAAGGGAGCCAGGATCCGNGCGCCGTCATCAGCCATCGAGCGCAAGCCGCTGGCCCGCGAATAATATTCCTTGGGTAACAGCGTCGTGGTAGCTGCGCTGTAGGCCGGCCCCTGAAAGGCGTCAAAGACTGCCGTTAGGATTTCAGCCGCGTATAGGTGCCAGATAGCGAGCGAGCCAGAGAAATATAGCCATAACAGCAGACCGGTCGTAATGGCCGCGCCGAAGTCGGCCAGGAGCATGACCTTGCGCCGGTCCAACCGATCGACCCATACCCCGGCGATAGGGCTGAGCAGGATATAGGGCAGGAAACCAAAAAAGCCAAGCAAGGCCACCGTTGTCGCCGCGCCAGTCTGTTGGTAGGCCCAGATCAACAGCGCAAAACGCGTCATGGCTGTGCCTATGCGCGAGGCGAACTGACCGACCCAAATGATGAGAAAGGTACGGATGCCGGTGTCCATCAAGAGAAAATAGACGAGGTGGTAACCAACCAGGGATCTATGTGGTTGGTCGGCTCGTCACTCTCCTAGTACTTGTGTGGTGGGACAGCACAAGTATAGGGCAGGGCCACCTGCATAGATGGCCCTATTTNCCCTCCAGATTATTCTTCTTTCTCGCGCAGGTGGGGGAAAAGCAATACTTCCCGCAGCGTGCGGCTGTCGGTCAGGAGCATCGCCAGCCGGTCNACCCCCACGCCAAAGCCACCGTTGGGCGGCATGCCGTAGCGCATCGCCCTCAGGTAATCCTCGTCGATCGGGTTGCGTTCCTCGTCACCTTGCGCGAACAAATCCTGGAGTGACTCGAAGCGCTTGCGTTGTTCGATGGGGTCGTTCAACTCGGTGAAGGCGTTACCCATCTCCATGCCGCCGATGAAAAACTCGAATCGCTCGACGTGGAGCGGATCGCCGGGCACGCCCTTNGCCAGCGGCGATATGTCGCGCGGGTAGTCCATGATAATCGTCGGCTGGATCAGNCGCGGCTCGACGAANTCGCCCAACAAGCCATCGACGAGCTTGCCCCACGGCGCGTCGGGCGGCGCTTCGCCCCCCAACTTCTTTATCGCCTTGGCCAGCGACGGCGCATCGGGATGATCCATGTAGTCGATCTCCGCGAACTGCTTGATGGCGTCACGCATTGTCATGCGCAACCACGGCGCGCCGAGGTGGATGGTCTCGCCGTGATAAGGGATATCGGTCGTGCCCGCCACGGCTTCGGCGGCGTAGGCGACCATTCGCTCGGTGAAATCCATCACGTCGCGATAATCCCAGTAGGCGGCGTAGAACTCCAGTTGGGTAAACTCCGGGTTGTGCTTGAAGCTGACGCCCTCATTGCGGAAGTCGCGGCCGATCTCATAGACGCGCTCATAGCCGCCCACCAGCAAGCGCTTCAGGTACAGCTCGAATGAGATGCGCAGGTACAGCTCTTGCTTGAGCTGGTTGTGGTANGTCGTGAACGGCCGCGCGGCCGCCCCGCCGTATAGCGGCTGCAGGATGGGAGTCTCGACCTCGAGGAAGTCGTTGTCGTCCATGAAGCGGCGNAAGGCGCTGATCAGTCGNGCCCGCTTGCGAAAGATGTCGCGCACTTCGGGGTTGACAGCCAGATCGGCGTAGCGCTGACGGTAGCGCTCTTCCAGGTCAGCGAAGGCGCTATAGCGGACCAGCTTCCCCTCCACCTCCTGCTCCTTAGCCACCGGCAGAGGACTGATGGCCTTGCTCAGGATTCGCCACTGGCGCACGTGGAGACTGACCTCGCCCAGCTTGGTGCGGAACATTTCGCCGCTGGCTTCCACGAAGTCGCCCAGATCGAGCAACTTCTTAAAGATGGCATGCGACTCCTCACCCACGTCGTCGCGACGCACGAACAATTGCAGGCGACCATGCTCGTCGGCGATGTGGGCGAAAATGGTCTTGCCCATGTCGCGGACGCTGATAAGCCGGCCGGTAACCGTAACCGGTACCGGCTCTTCCTCAGTAGCGGCCTCAAAGGCGGCAATTGCCCNGCTGGTCGTGTGCGTACGCTCGACCCGTAATGGATAGGGATCAATGCCCTCGGCCTCAAGACGGGCCAGTTTTTCCAGGCGCTGTTCCTCAAGTGGATTCGGTTCCCAACTCATCGATTTGCTCCAAAAAAAAGCCCGTGGGCGCGTCAATCGCGCAACACGGGCATTTGATGATCTTGACAGGGCAGGCGTCGGCTACTCTACCTGAACCACCCGGAATTCAGTGATGCCCCGCGGGGCATTGACGCGCACCACTTCGCCTACTTTAACACCCACGAGAACCTTACCCAACGGGCTTTCGTTGGAGATGCGGCCGGCCACCGGATCAGCCTCCAGCGGGCCAACCAGCTGGTAACGCTCTAGCTCGTCGGATCCAACCTCAGACACTGTGACCCAGTCGCCCAGCTTGACGCGGTCGTGGGGCGCCATGTCTTCGGCGATGATCTGGTAGTTATTGAGGATCTCATCCAGTTCTTGGATGCGACCTTCCAGGAAGGCCTGCGCGTTGCGCGCGGCTTCCAGCTCCGCATTGTCGACAAAGTCGTCGTCCTGGCCGTCTTCGAAGGCCCGGTGCAGGCGATCGGCCACTTCCTCGCGGCCGACTGTGCGCAAATGCTCCAGTTCTTTGGTCAGTCGCTCCAGTCCTTCCTGAGTTAAGAGCGTGGGTTTTTTCTGCAACATACTTCTACTTCCTGTATATGGAAAAACCGCTGCTTTCAGCGGTACAATTTCTCCATAAGATTAAAGCCCAAGTATACCCAAAACAACGCTGTTGTAAAGTCAATACGAATGATGCGTTGTCGCGGCCGACTGAACTCGCTTCCCCCTTAGGCCGGGGTAGGCTGCTGGGTTTCGCCGACCCGCGCCGCGACGTTGCCGTTCTCGCCATACGTTGCGCCGATATTACTCTGCCCGCACATGAGCAGGCCGCCAACTGGCAGGTAATCGTATCCGGCAGCCACCAAGTTATCAAAATCGGGCAGCATGCGGCGGCCGTCCATCACCAGATACGGTGGCTTGACGGTGGTCATGATCGTGCGGGCCAAACCGCGAAACTCTTCCCAGTCGGTGGAGATGTATAGGGCATCCGTCCCCTGAATCGCCTCGACGGCCGACTCGTGATACGTGATTCGCTCGAACAGGTGATTGTTCTCGGGGTTGAACCAGTGGCGGCGGGCTTCATCCATTGCCAGCGGATCATACGCCTGAATCGTGCCCACGCCCTGCGACAGAAGCGATTCTACGACGCGCAAAGCGGCCGAATCACGCATGTCATTCGTGCGCTTCTTGAACGACAGCCCCAACAGGGCGATCTTCTTGTTGTTGAACTTGAACTTGGCTTCGTGAATGGCGCGGTCGATCAGATACGTCTTCTGATACTCATTGATGCCATAGACAGCGCGGAGCAAATCAGTAGAGCGGCCGGCGCGATTCAACTGATAAATCAGCGACTGAATATCCTTGCCGAAACAACTGCCGCCCGCGCCGTTGCTGACGTAGGAACCCCAGGTACTGATGCGCGCGTCGGCCGTGACGCCGATCTTCAAGTCTTCCATCCGGATGTTGGGAATTGACTCGGCCAGCCGCGCGCCGACACCGTTCCAGAAGGAGATATACGTCAGGAGCAGCGTGTTGCTAAGGTATTTTATGGCCTCGGCCGTTTCAGGGGTCGTTTCCAGGTAGCGAATGCGCACGTGATTGACGAATTGCGAATAGAGGCGGCGCAGGATCTGCATATCTTCAACCGTNTCCGCGCCGATGACGATGCGGTCCGGCCGGCGCGAGCCTTCCACGGCGCTTCCCTGGGCCAGAAACTCCGGGTTAGACGCCACGCCGAAGTTGTCAACGCCGTGCTCCTGCATGACCCTTTCCAGCAAGCGGGCCGTGCCGATGGGCACGGTGCTCTTGTTGACCAGCACCACGCGCTGCTTGTTCTTGCGTTGCGACAGCAGGCCGCCCAGATGATGGATCGCGTCCAGATAATAAGACATNTCGGTCGAGCCGTCGCGATTGGGAGGCGTGTTGATGCACAGGAAAAACACGTCGGTCTCCTCAACCACGCCGGAGATATCGGTCGTGAAGAACAGGTAGCGATTCAGGTTCTCGGCGACGATGTCAGCCAGCCCCGGCTCGTTGACATAACGCTCNATATTATCAGCCTCGCCGGATTGATAGGCGGCGATGCGCGTTTCATCGATATCGTAGGCATGCACCTCATGCCCATATTCTGACAGAACGGCTGCGTGGGGCAGACCCACGTANCCGGTACCGACTACGACAATTTTCATTTCATGAGCTCCTTACGCCGGTGGATCCCAAGGGGCGTAATTTGTATTTGCGCGTCCACTTCTATGCAATCTCGTTGGCAACGGTAAATAAATGGTCGCGGGTAGATCGTCAGCACGGTCATTACGCGTCAGGCGATACAAAAACCAGTTTTTCAACTCTCTTTTATTTTAATGCTTCTCAACTCCCATTCCAAGTAGTGGCGGGGGGCGGAAGGGCGGCGATTTGTAACCGGCTTACCCACGTTCTGCCAGCCGACCCTCGGCCGCGTCGACCAGGGCCAACCGGGCAACGCGCCGGCCGATCTCCACGGCGAAATTCGTGCCGCGGTCCCACGGATAGACCTGGCTCATGCTGGCGAAGTACAGGCCATCCAGAGGCGTGCGTANGTCGGGAATGAGTTGCGAATGATTGAGCTTGGGCACAGGTTGGGCATAGCGGGCGCGGAAGAACCAGCTCTTGCGCACCCAATCCGGCCGAAAGTTCGGATTGAAACGGTGGAGAACGCCGACGAACAACGCCTCCAGCTCTTCCTGCTTCATCGACATGTAGGGATGATCAGGCGTCACGTAATCGCCGCAATAAACGATGTGGTCGCCGCCGTAGTGCGAGCGGTCGATGTAGTTGGTGTGCTCCACCAGCGCCAGGAACGGTACGCCGCCCGATTTGTCGGGCGAGGTGGCGGGGATATTCAACCAGTAGGTGCCGCTTTCCTCGAGCAGCGAGTGCTTCAGCGCTAGCGTCAGCACCACCGCGCCCATGCTATCGAGTTGCAGCAGGCGTCCAAGATACTCCTCTGCCAGATCGGGGGCCATGCGCGCCAGCAGTCCCGGTGAGGTAGTCGTAATGCAGGCGTCGAAAATCTCCGTCGTCTCTCCGGCGCTCACCTCGATCCCTCCTCCGTCCACCCGGCGAAGCTGCCGGGCCGGGCAGTTCAGGCGCACTTCGCCGCCCAACTCGCCCACGACCTCCGTCAAGCGGTCGACGAAAGCCTGGAAACCGCCCTCGAAATAACCCAGGCGCGGGCTTCGCACGTGGAGCCGGGCCCACATCCAGGCCATGTTGACCTCGCGGTAATGTGGGCCGAATTTGCCGATGAGCATCGGCCGCCAGACCATCTCGTATATCTTGTCGCCATAGTAGCGCCGCAACCAGTCATCCGCCAGATGCTTCTCGAGTTGCCGCCACGGTTTGGTGAACCGCAAATAGGCACTGACCATACCGAAACGGGCTACGTCGACAAGGTTGAAGCCGGGGAAGGCGATCCATCGCATGGGTGAATCGAAGGGAACGATGCGGTCCTGATAAATGACGGACGTGATCGGCCGCGGGAAGAACAGCTTGTCCTTCATGCCGATCTCTTCCACCAGGCCGATGATCTCGCTATCCGACGTGAACAGGTGGTGATAGAACTTTTCCAGCGGCCACTCCCACCGCTCGTCCTGGAAGCCGGTGGCCAGTCCGCCGGTGCGGCTGTCGCCCTCGAACAGGGTCACCTGATGGCCGGCTCGCAGCAAATCATAAGCGGCCGACAGGCCGGCAATACCCGCGCCGATGATGGCAAATCTCACGCGCGCACCTCATTTTGCGGATCAGCCAATCCCTCGGCTATATCCGCGCTGACCTCATCCGCTTGCTCCACCTCTTCCCGCCCGGCATCGACAGCGCGGCCGATGTCGGCCCAGCGCATTTCGATGCGCACCATGTAGTAGATGCCCAGCAGCGTGATGGGCAGCCACAGTGCGGCGTGGAGCGTCAGAGTATAGGCCGCAGCGATGGCCGGATCCACGCCATAGAGCGTCAGTACGGCTATGCCGGGGCCATCGAACGTGCCGATATAGCCGGGGGCCGAGGGCAGGGTAGTCGCCAGGTTGACGACGCCGTTCATCAGCATCAGCGCAAAAAACGACACGGTGAAGTCGAAGGCATGCATCACAAACCAGTACTTCACCGTCTCCAGCAGCCATATGACGACGGAGGTCAGGAAGATCATGAACAAGCCGCGACCGCTGCGCAACGCCGCCAGGCCGACAATGAAGCGCCGGGCGAAATCCACGATCGGGGCGCGAAACCGCTCCGGCAATAAGCGGCTGGCGAACCACTCGGTCAGACTCAGAAAGCGCGCCGGCACGGCAGCGACGGCGAAGAAAACGAGCAGCGCTCCCATAAAAACCACGCTGCCGATGATGACGACAAGGCGGATGCTGTCGCTGGGTAGCGGGGCAAACGGCAGGGCCACGAACACGAAGAGCAGCATGACCAGGCCGTCGAAAACGCGCTCGACGACGATAGTCGCCAGGCTACTGCTCATGGAGACACCTTCTTGCTGGCGCAAGACAAAAGAGCGCAAGAGCTCGCCCGCCCGAAACGGGTAGACGTTGTTGCCCATGTAGCCGATGACGACAACGGGGAACAGGCGGCGCAAGGGGATTTGCTTCATCGGCCGCAGCAGGTAATCCCAGCGCCACGTGCGCGCCCAGACAGCCAGGAAGTAGACGGCGACGCTGGGAATCAGCCACCAGTAATCGGCCGTGCGCAAGCTGACCCAAACGTCCGGCAGATGAAGGCCGCGCAAGGCCAGCCAAATAAAAACGGCGCTGATAATCACGCCGATAAGCAATCGCAGATTTCTCGACTTCAACCGTATGTCCTTGTTTACCTATACATACACGACCGGCGGCCGCGAGACTCAATTGTACCACGCCCCCCACCTTTCCGCCGCCCTGCATTTAACACATGGTCATCCACGAATAGCGATTGACGAATTAGATAGATCCCCTTCTCCCTTTCCCCCTTTCTCCGCTGCCACCCGCCGCCCGCCACTTCNCACTTGCCACATCCCCCATCCCCGCGTATAATCCTCACTGTTCGGGGTGTGGCGCAGCCTGGTAGCGCGCTTCGTTCGGGTCGAAGAGGTCGCCGGTTCGAGTCCGGCCACCCCGACAAAAAAACCGCATGGTACCAATACCATGCGGTTTTTGTTTTTTGGGCTATGCGAGCGCGTGCGCGGCGCCTTACTCTTCTTCATCCATCNCGCTCAGAATGTTTTCCAACTCTTCGCGGTCGAACACATATTCCTCGTGGCAGAACTGGCAGTTGACGACCGCCTGCCCTTCGTGCTCGAGGATCGCCTCCAATTCCTCGCGGCCCAGCGAGACGAGCAGCCCTCTCGTTTGCTCGCGTGTGCAATTGCACTCGAAGCGCACCGGATATTTGGACAGGAGCGTGTGAGTGATCCCCGCAAACACCTCGTCCAGAATTTGCTCCGGCTTCTTGCCGTCGGCCAACATCGCCTCGATGGGCGGCAGCTCTTGCAGGCGCTCCTTCAGCCGCGCGACAATAGCCGGCTCATACGGCGGCAAAGGCTGGATCAGGATCCCGCCGGCCTCGGCCACGCTGCCGTCCTCGTTTAGCGTCACGCCGATCTCCAGCGCCGACGGCACCTGATCGGACTGCTCCAGAAAATAGGCGACGTCATCGTCGATATTGCTGGCTGCGAGATGGACTACGCCGGTAGCAAGCTCCGGCAGGCGCAAGTCGCGCACGACGGTCAGCAAACCGGCTGCGCCGATGGCCCCGGGAACATCATATTCGCCCTGGGACAACGGCCGATCAACGTGCGGGTCGGCCACGTAGCCGCGCACCCGTCCNTTCGCATCCGCCTCGACCACGATCCGCCGCAAAGGACCGCTGCCCTCCCACTTGAGGGCAACGCGCTGGCCGACCTTGAGCAGGCCGCTCATCAGCACAGCCGCCGTCAGGGCACGACCCAGAGCGACTGTCGCCGTGGGGCTAGTATTGTGGCGCTGGCGGGCCGCTTCGACAAGGCCGGTTGTCGCCGCCGCATATCCGCGAGCGCCTTCCTTCTTGGCCATCGCCAAATACATGTAATCGATCACTCTGCTTTCTCCCATTCAGATATAAAACCGGGTCTCGCTGTGGAAACCCGGTTTCCATACTCAGACTGCGCGTGGCACCTTAATCTTACTTCAAGTTTAACAATTTTGGATGGCCAGAGTAAAATCAACCGCCTACCGATGACTACCTACCGTTCCCAGCAAGCGCTCATCGCCATGATCCGGCGCGTCCAAAGCGGGCGCGGCCGCCGCCGGGCGGGTCTTTTTTCCATCGAAGGCNCGCGGCTGGTCGAGCGCGCCTTGCGGGCTGGGTCGCCCCTGGAGACGGTGCTCGTCGGCGCCGGCCTGGCCCATAACGCCGGGTCCGGAACACAACAGCTTCTGGATGAGTTGCGTTCTGTCGGCTGCGAGATCGTCGTCGCACCGGACGAGCGGCTGCGGGAGCTAACCGAGGGGCGCGACCTGGGATTGATGATTGGCCTGGTCCGCTTGCCGCCGCCCCTGGCGCTGAGCGACGTTTTGAATAATGGGGATGTGTCTGGCCTGCCGCCCTTGCTCCTGGGCGCGGTCGACATCATCGATCCCGGCAACGTTGGCGCGCTGGTCAGGACAGGCCATGCCTCTGGCGCGGCCGCTTTGCTGGCCGTGGGAGCCAGCGATCCGTACCACCCGCGGGCCACCCGCATCAGCCGCGGCAGCATCTTCAGGTTGCCTGTCGTCGCCTATGAGACGGCCGGCGCGCTGCTGGATGCGTTGCGCCGCCACGGCATCGCCGCTGCTGGCACGGCCGCCAGAGGGGGCACCCCCCTGCCCGAAGTGGTCTGGCCGCGCGCGGGAACGGCGATCCTGATGGGCAACGAAGCGGAAGGGCTGCCGGCCGAGGTTCAGGCCGCGCTCGATTTCAGTATCACCATACCCATGCCCGCTACGGTCGATTCGTACTCCGTCAATGCCGCAGCGGCCGTCATTCTTTTCGCGGCTGCCCAGGCTCGAGGACTGTGAGGTGATCCCGTGATCCACTCTCGCCAATTCGCCGACGAAAGCGACTATGAACAGATGCGCCGGTTGCTGGTCGATACGCTGCGCCTGGCTGGATTGCCGGTTTATGCCACGATCGGCGATATCGACTGGTGGCGCAGCGCCGACGAAGACCCGAAGGCCGTCTACATGGCCCATTTATGGTTCGACGACGCGCGACCGGTGTCNTGGGCTTGGCCGGTCGATGACCAGGTCGATATCGTCGTCCATCCCGAATACCCTGCCTTACATGACGCGGCGCTCGCCTGGGCCGAGGATGAGTATCGGCAGCGGTGGGGTGAGTTCCCGGAAAAGCCGATGCGAGCCTGGGGGTTTGGCGGGGACGCCACGCGCAACGCCGCCNTGGCAGAGCGCGGCTATCGCCGGACCGAGAATGGCCTGGTGTTGTATACCCGGCCAATCGTTCATCCATCCGCGCCGCCCCTGCCGCCCGGTTACTCATTCGATCACGTGCGCGGAGAGGCAGACGTNGCGCGGCGGACGGCCGTGCAGCGCGAGGCGTTTGAATCTGACTTCATGACCGAAGCCAAGACGCGGGCCATGCAGGGCATGCCCACCTACTGTCCCGACCTCGATCTGGTCATTGTCGCGCCGGGCGGCTCCTATGCGGCGTTTGCCCAGATCTGGCTGGATAAGGCAAACGGCGTCGGCGTATTCGAGCCGCTGGGCGTATCAGCCCGCCACCAGCGGCGCGGCCTGGGGCGGGCCATTCTCGACGAAGGCGCGCGGCGGCTGGGTGAATTGGGCGCGCGGATTGCTTGCGTNCAAACCGGAATCGATCACATGAGNGCGCGCGGGCTTTANGAGGCCTGTGGCTTCGTCGAGCTGGATCGCGATTATGCCTGGGTNCGNGACAGCGGCGAAAATGCCACTTCGTGACGCACACGACACAGCGCTTGCCCATNACGGGGCTTACCCGGNCGATATTCGCCGGAACGCGACGGCCGAGGATACCCGTTTGAATGGGAAAAATCGTTGACCTCGTGACCTTCGCTAGGTACTATATAAACCGCTCCATCTACAGCGACATATCATGGGGGAACGCCGACTTATCAAACGAATAGTTAGTACCACGGGAGGCAATCAGCATGGAAATCACTACCTGGCACGAAACTTCGGGCAAGCCGGTGACTATTTTGCAGGTGAAGGGCGATTTAACCGCCAGTGAACCCCTGGAAACCCACGCCCGGCAAGCCTTTGCCGACGGCGCGCGCGATATGGTGCTCGACTTGAGCCACGTTAACTACATCAGCAGCGCCGGCTTGCGGGCGATCCACACGATTTATATGTTACTGCGTGGGGCGGACCCTCAGGACGAGGAGGTAGCCACTCGCGGCATCGCTCGCGGCACCTATAAGTCGCCCCACCTCAAGCTGGTCAACCCCTCCAAGAACGGCTTAAAGGCATTGACCACTTCGGGATACGATATATTCCTCGACATCATCGGCAGCGTACCGGAAGCGGTCGCTTCATTCAAATGAAATCCCTGACCTTGCGTTATTCAACGGCGACCGTACGCGACCTCAACGACATTCGCGAATTTCTGGAAAGCGCGATTCAGACGCTCGGCGGCGATAGCGATGTTGCCGGCGATCTGGTTCTGGCCGTGAATGAGGCTGTCACCAATATCCTCCTCCACGGCTATCAGGAGCGCCCCGGGCCGGTCATCGTCTCCGCCGAGGCGGACGGCCACGACCTTTTGGTGCGATTNCTGGACGAAGCGCCGTTGTTCGACCCCACGGCCGNGCCGCCACCCGATATCAACTTGCCGCTNGAAGAGCGGCCGCTGGGTGGGNTGGGCATCCACATGATGCGCCAGCTGACCGACGAGCTGATTTATCGCGTGACCNAAGACGGCAAGAACGAACTGATTTTCCTCAAACGCGGCGTCCTGGCCACGCCTCAGACCTGACACCCACTCTCCGATGTCCAACGCTGCCTACCTTCCAACCGCCGACGCCTTGCAATTGACGCCGGATGAACGGGCGCTCTTCTTTTCGGAAGAGGGGCGCGTTTATTTGCCGGCGGGGACGATCATCATGCGCGAGGGCGAGCCGGGCGACGAAATGTTCGTAGTGCTCGAGGGGGAGCTGTCAATCAGCCGCCATGGCAAGCAAATTGATTTTCTCGGGCCGGGGATGGTGCTGGGCGAGATGGCGATGATCGATAACCGGCCGCGCAGCGCCACCGCCACGACGGCCACCCCTTGCAGCCTGATCCGCCTCGACCGCGCCGGCTTCCGCGATCTGGTCAGCCGCTCGCCGGAGTTTGCCCTGCGGGTGATGAATATCATGTCCGTCCGCACGCGGCGGTTGATCGAGGAAGAATCGCGCCGCCAGCGGATGGAAGAAGAGCTGGCCATCGGCCGCCGCATCCAGCTGAGCTTGCTGCCGCCCGCGTGCCCGCTGGTGCCCGGCTACGAGTTCGCCGCGGGCTATCGCGCCGCCCGCGAAGTCGGCGGCGACCTGTATGACTTCATCATCCAGCCCGACAAACCCAATCTGGTCCACATCGTCGTCGCCGACGTGACCGGCAAGGGGGTACCGGCGGCGCTCTACATGGCCGTCTCGCGCACCCTCATGCATACCTACGCGCTGGATGGTAATCACCCGTCGCAAGCGCTCCTGCGTGTGAACCAGTTTATCCGTGAGGACAAAACCAGCCCGCTGTTCCTGAGCGCCTTCTACGCCGTATTAGACACCAACGTCCATTGCCTGACCTATGCCAACGCCGGCCACAATCCGCCCATCTGGCTTCAGCCAAGCACGGGCGACATCGAGTTCCTGAACGCCCGTGGTATCGTGCTGGGCGCGTTCGACACCTTCATCCCCGAAGAGCGGCTGTGCTTTCTGCAGCCCGGCGATTACGTTGTTTTCTATACCGACGGCATCACCGAAGCCCGCAACGTCCGAGGAGATTTCTTCGACGACGAGGGATTGGAGGCCGTTGTCGCCGCCCGGCAATGGAAAAGCGCCGACGAATTGCTGTCGGCTATCATCGGCGCGGTCGAGGAATTCTCCGGCGGCACACACCAAGCCGATGACTATACGGTGGTCGTCCTGCGCCGCAAGCCCCTCCCCTGATTCCCCCACCTGGCCCGCGCGCCATCTTGTGACATTGATAAGCCGAATGAGTGACGTTTGTCACTCANAATNTTGGGCGGCGGATCGTATATTTATGATTGAAGCGGCAACCATTCGGCCGCGAAAATGTTCGCTCAACGGCAGGAAATACATGCACGAACTGTCTGTCACCGAGAGCATACTGGAGATCGCCTTGCGCCATGGGCGAGAAGCCGGCGCGACGTCCATAACGGATCTCTTCCTGGTGNTCGGCGAACTCTCCACAATCGTAGATGAATCGGTGCAGTTCTACTGGAATATCATCAGCGAGGGGACGCCGGCCGCCGGATCGACGCTCCACTTTCGGCGCGTGCCCGGCCGGCTGAGTTGCCGCGCCTGTGGCCACACTTACAGTCCCCGCGAAGACCTGCCCTGCCCAGCCTGTGGCGGCATCAATATTGACATTCTCGCCGGCGAAGAGTTTTATTTGGAAGCGATCGAGATAGCCGCCGGCGAAGCGGAAAAACAAAAAACATGATCACCGAACGCGTACCCGTTGTAGAAAAGATTCTCGGCGCNAACGACCGCCTGGCGGCCGACAACCGCGCCCGGCTGGACGCCGCGGGCGTTTTCAGCCTCAATTTCCTGGCCTCCCCCGGCGCGGGGAAGACCAGCCTTGTGGAGCAAACCGTCAGCCGCTTGGCCGGCAAGCTGCGGTTGGCCGTCATCGACGGCGATATCGCCACCAGCCTGGACGCNGATCGGGCCGCGGCCGCCGGCGCGAAAGCGGTGCAAATCAACACCGGCGGCGAGTGCCACCTTGACGCGGTGATGCTGCAAGGCGCGCTGGACGCGCTTGACCTGAGAAACACTGACCTGCTTATTGTCGAGAACGTGGGCAACCTGGTTTGCCCGGCTAACTTCGCCCTGGGCACGCACAAGAGCGTGCTTGTGGCCTCGGTTCCCGAAGGAGATGACAAACCATACAAGTACCCCGGCACGTACCGCGGCGTGGGCGCGCTGGTCATCAACAAGATCGACCTGCTGCCCTATGTCGATTTCGATATGGAATATTTTCGGCGCGGCGCGGCGGCGCTGAACCCGGGATTGGTGACGTTCCCCCTCTCCTGCCGCACCGGCGAAGGGCTGGATGCCTGGCTAGAATGGGTCATCGCTCTGGTGGAAGCAAATAGCAGGTGAGCATGGCTTCCGTTAGTGAGCTGAGCGGCCTGAGGATTCACGTTTCCGGCATTGTCCAGGGGGTGGGATTCCGGCCGTTCGTCTATGGGCTGGCCCAGCGTCACGCACTAAACGGGTGGGTTCGCAACTCCTCTTCCGGGGTTGACATCGAGGTGGACGGCCCGGCAGCGGCCCTGGCCGCTTTCGCGCGCGACCTGCAGGCGGAGTTGCCGCCGCTGGCGCGTATCGATGAGTGGCAAATGACCGAGCGCCCGCCCAATGGCTTTGTCGATTTCACGATCCTCGAATCCAAAGCGGAGNCTGGCGCGTTCCAGCCCATCTCGCCCGATATGGCGATATGCCCCGACTGCCTGCGGGAGCTCTTCGACCCCGCCGACCGCCGCTACCGCTACCCGTTCATCAACTGCACCAACTGCGGCCCGCGCTATACCATTATCCGCGACATGCCCTATGACCGGCCGCTGACGACCATGGCCGGGTTCCCGCTGTGCGCGGAGTGCGCGGCCGAATATGGCGACCCGCTGGATCGCCGTTTTCACGCCCAGCCTGTCGCTTGCCCCTCGTGCGGCCCGCGCCTGTGGCTGGAAGCCGCCGGCTCAGCGAGCGCCATGTCGCGGGACGACGACGCCCTACAAGATATGCGGCGCCGCTTATGCGAGGGACAAATCGTGGCCGTGAAGGGTCTGGGTGGCTTCCACCTGGCATGCGACGCGACGAGCCCGGCGGCCGTGAGCGAACTGCGCCGCCGCAAGCTGCGCGTGGACAAGCCATTCGCGGTGATGATGGCNGACATCGAGACAGTCCGGCGCCACTGCTTTGCCGGCGCGGCCGAGGAAGAGCTGCTGCTCTCCGGCGCGCGGCCGATCGTCCTGTTGCGCCGCCGGCTCGAATCGACTATCGCGCGCGAGATCGCTCCGGGGCAAACCTTGATTGGCGTGATGCTGCCCTATACCCCACTCCACTACCTGTTGCTGGAGCCAGAGGCGGGTTTCCCCGAGGCGCTGGTGATGACNAGCGGCAACATTAGCGAAGAGCCGATCGCCTTTACCAACAAAGAGGCGCGCGCGAGGCTGGCCGCGCTGGCCGACGNGCTCTTGCTGCACGATCGCGCTATCCACACGCGCTGCGATGACTCGGTTATGCGCGTGGTGGCCGGCGAAGACGGCCGGGAAATCCCGCTGCCGCTGCGGCGCTCGCGGGGCTATGCCCCCTTCCCCGTGCGCCTGCCGCGGCCGTCGCCGACGCTCTTGGCCACGGGGGGCGAGCTGAAAAACACGTTCTGCCTCGTGCGCGACGACTATGCTTTCCTCAGCCACCACATCGGCGACATGGAAAACTACGAGACGTTGCGCTCGTTCGAAGAAGGCGTGGCCCACATGGAGCGGCTGTTCCGCGTCGCGCCGGAGATCGTCGCCTGCGATCTGCACCCCGACTATATGGCCNCGCGCTACGCCCACGAACGCGCGGAGCGCGAGGGCCTGCCGCTCGTCGCCGTCCAACACCACCACGCCCACATCGCCGCGGGAATGGCTGAGCACGGCCTGACCGGCGACCGGCCCGTCATTGGCGTCGCCTTCGACGGCACGGGCTACGGCGACGATGGCGCCATCTGGGGCGGGGAGTTTCTTATCGCTGACTATTCGGGATATGAGAGGGTCGCGCATTTGCGTTACGTGCCCCTGCCCGGCGGCGACCGCGCCGTCCGCGAGCCGTGGCGCATGGCCCTGGCCCACCTGCACGCGGCCAGCTTGCCGTGGAGCGACGAGCTCGACCCCGTTTCTTTCGGTCAGGCGCGCGGCNCGGACATGCTGGAAGTGCTGCGAATTCAGATCGAACGCGGCCTGAACGCGCCGCCGACGTCGAGCATGGGCCGCCTCTTTGATGCCGCCGCGGCGCTGGCCGGCGTGCNAGAAGTCGTCAATTACGAGGCCCAAGCGGCAGTCGAGTTCGAGGCGCTGGCTGACCCGACCGAAACAGGCAGTTATACGCTAGACTATGCGAATGGTATCGTCGACCCGCGGCCGGCCTGGGCGGCCCTGCTGCGCGACCGCCGGGAGCGGATCGATATAGCCCGCATCGCGGCGCGCTTCCACAACGGCGTCGCCCGCCTGACGAGCGACGTGTGCCGCCATCTGCGCCATGAGCGCGGCTTGAATGAGGTCGTATTGAGCGGCGGCGTGTGGCAAAATGCAACCTTGCTGCGCCTAACGCTCTCCTTGTTGAAGAAGGATGGCTTTACCGTCTATACGCATCGTCTTGTCCCNNCCAATGACGGCGGGCTGGCGTTGGGTCAGGCGATGGTGGCGATGGCTCGCATGGCCAGCACCGACTTTCCAACAAATGCAAACAACATTCGAACNAGTGGCNACTAACCAGTGGCCACTGACCACTGACCACAGGATACTGAATCATGTGCCTAGGCGTACCTGGAAAAATAACTGAAATCTACGAGGCCGACGGCCTGCGAATGGGCCGCATCGACTTCGGCGGCACGCAGCGCGAGGCGTGTTTGGCCTACGTGCCCGAAGCGACCGTGGGCGACTATACGGTCATTCANGTCGGCTTTGCCATCAGCCTGCTCAGCGAAGCGGAGGCGATGGCCACGTTGGAAACGCTGCGCGAGATCGCCGATCTGGAAGAGGAGCTAGGGCCGGAAGAAGAAATGGCTACGGATTAAGATAGATGGAACGGATAATATAAACGAAATGATTCGTATCTCCGTCTTAATCCGTAGCCAATTCTTTCGGCCATAAAATATACACCCATGAAATACGTTACTGAATACCGCGACGCAGAACTGGTGGGGGCGGCCATCCGCGAGATACGGCGCACGGTCACCCGGCCGTGGGTGATCATGGAAATATGCGGTGGCCAGACCCACGCCATCGTCCGGCATGGCATCGACCAATTATTGCCGCCGGAGATCGAATTGGTCCACGGCCCGGGCTGCCCCGTGTGCGTCACGCCGCTGGAACTGATCGATAAGGCCCTCAATATCGCCGCGCGGCCGAACGTCATCTTTACGTCGTACGGCGACATGCTGCGCGTGCCCGGCAGCGGCCGCGACCTGTTCGCCGTGCGCGCCGCGGGNGGCGATGTGCGCGTCGTCTATTCGCCGCTCGACGCGGTGAAGATCGCCCAGGCCAACCCGGACAAGGAAGTCGTCTTTTTTGCCATCGGCTTCGAGACAACCGCCCCGGCCAACGCCATGAGCGTGCTGCAGGCACGAGCGCTCGGGCTGGCGAACTACAGCGTCCTTGTCTCTCACGTCTGCGTCCCGCCGGCCATGCACGCCATCCTTAGCTCGCCCCACAACCGGGTGCAGGGCTTCCTGGCCGCGGGTCACGTCAACGCCGTGATGGGCTACTGGGAGTATCCGCCCATCNCCGAGAAGTACCACGTNCCCATCGTCGTCACCGGNTTCGAGCCGCTGGACGTCGCCACCGGCATCCTGGCCGTGGTCCGCCAGCTGGAATCTGGTCGGGCCGAGGTTGAAAACGCCTACGGCCGCGCCGTCACACCGGCCGGCAATGAACCTGCGCAAAAAGTGATCGCCCAAGTCTTCGAAATTCGCGACCGGCAGTGGCGCGGCGTGGGTCTTATTCCCGCCAGCGGCTGGGGGNTGCGGTCGGAGTTCGCCGACTTTGACGCAGAAACGCGCTTCGACGTGGGCGAGATCCGCACGCAAGAATCGCCGGTATGCATTGCCGGTCAGATCCTGCAGGGGCTGAAGAAGCCCCATGACTGCNCCGCCTTCGGCACGCTGTGCACGCCCGAGTCGCCGTTGGGGGCGACGATGGTCTCATCAGAAGGAGCCTGCGCGGCCTACTATCGCTATGGCAGGCATTTATCAAGTGACGATTTACGAGTGACGAGTGACGAATTGGCGGCGCTTCGTCCNTAGCCCGTCATTCTTCAGTAAATGATTATGGATAACGAACAAACTCCCCACCTCGAAGGCCTGGTCTGCCCGATGCCGCTGCGGCACGACGAGAAGATCGTCCTCGGCCACGGCAGCGGCGGCAAGATGAGCCATGATCTNATCGGCCGCCTCTTCCAACGCCCGTTCGACAACCCCGCCCTGCGCGCCGCCAACGACGCCGGGGTGGTCACTGTTCCGGCCGGCCGGCTAGCCGTCAGCACCGACTCCCACGTCGTCACGCCGCTATTCTTTCCCGGCGGCGATATCGGCCGTCTGGCCATATGCGGCACGGTTAACGATTTGGCCATGATGGGCGCGACGCCCCTCTATCTGACCGCCGGGTTTATCCTGGAGGAAGGGCTCGATGTGGCCGTGCTGGCGCGGGTCGTCGAATCGATGCAAGCCGCGGCGGCCGAGGCTGGGGTGACGATCATCGCCGGGGATACTAAGGTCGTCCAGCGCGGCAAGGCCGACGGGCTTTACATCAATACCGCCGGCGTGGGCGTCATCGACCACGACCGTGAGATAGGCGGCGCGCAAGCCCGGCCGGATGACGTGATCATTCTGTCCGGCCCAATGGGCGATCACGGCATCGCCGTGCTGGCTGCGCGCGGGGAACTGGGCTTTGCCGCGGACGTGGCCAGCGACGTCGCGCCGCTCAACCAGCTCGTTGCGGCGCTCATTGCCGCCGACAACTCGCCAGCGGGAGATGGCATCCGCGTGCTGCGCGACCCGACGCGCGGCGGCGTAGCGACCACGCTGAACGAGATCGCCCGGCAATCCAACGTGGCAATCATCCTGAATGAAAAGGCCATCCCCGTCCGACCGGCTGTGGCCGCCGCCTGCGAGATGTTGGGCTTCGACCCGCTCTACATCGCCAACGAGGGCAAGCTGTTGGCGGTCGTCGCCCCGGAAGAGGTGGAGCACGTGCTGGCCGCGATGCGGGCCATGCGCTACGGCGAAGAGGCGGTGATCATCGGCCGCGTCCAGGCCGCGCCGGCCGGNCGCGTGTTGCTGCGGACAAGCATCGGCAGCACGCGGGTGGTCGACATGCTGGCCGGTGAGATCTTGCCGCGAATCTGCTAAACCCGCGTTTCCTATTGGCGGTCAGGCGAGCAACCGCCGCTCATGCAACTCCGCTAGACCGCGACCGCCCTGTCCCTAACCAGCGCGTACTGTTGGGCGACGTGGGCTTCCAGGCCGTCCATCGCCTTGGAGAAGCTCTTGATCGTCGCCACCGTCGCCGGGTGGGGGTTGAACTGCTCCAGCCACATGCCGTTCGGATCGTAAGCCTGAATGGCATAGGGGATTTGCNGCAGTTTGTCCATCACGCGCGGCGGAACCTGTACCTTTTCCAACGCGTCCGTCTCAAATTCGAGGTCGTTGCATTGTNGGAACAACGGGTCCAGCACGTAGGGCGGGCAAGTGAGGACGACATCCCCAGCCAGGTATTCGACGTCCCAGAACCGCTGCCGGCCAGCGACGTATGGGCCCTGGCGCATCGAGCAGGCCAGCAGCTTGCTCGGAAAGCCTTCATCCCGCAAGAGCCGGTACGCTCGCTGGAAAACGGCGATGCCGAACCAGTGTTTGTCCTGCCAGGTCAGNTCGANGCCCTGGCGGCGGGCCTGNTCGTCAAGGGCCGGATTTTCCGTCAGCCGGCCGACCATCATAGTGATGACCGCGCGCCACTTGCTCAGATCCACCGTGTCCGACAGGAAGTAAGACCCCTTTTGCATCAGGCCTACCCCGTCGCGGGTCGCCCGGGCTGAAGCCATNATTTGCGGCAACGTGAAACAAGTCGTCGTATTGGTGCCGATGCCTTTCGAAGCCAGGATGCGCAGCACGCTGATCCCCTCGGTGCTGGCCGGAACTTTGATCATCACGTTGGGGCTGAGGCTGTGCAACTCCTCCGCGGCCGATACCATGACGTCGATCTCGGTGAACAGGCNAGGGTCCAGCTGGCCGGAAATATACCCATAACGACCATTACTCGCCTCCCAGATGGGCAGCATGATCTCCGCCCCGCGACGGATGGTTTCCTCATACGTCAGCCAGGCTATTTCCTTGGGATCGAGGTCGGGGTTGTCGTGAATGGCGTCGGCAATCCATTCGTTCCAGAAATCGGGATCACTCTTGATGACGTCATAAGCCAGGGGCGGGTTTGTCGTGCAGCCGCGCACGATGCCGGNCGCGGGATCATCCGGGTCAAACAGGCGGANGAGTTGCTCCTCCAGATCAGGCCTCTCGGCCGGCGGCGCGCTCTCCAGCAAGCGGCGCTGCCATTTGTTATAAACGAGCGGCGAAGAGTCCCACCAAATCTCCAGTTGGGGATTGGCAGCCACCAGCCGCTCAATTGCGCTTTTACTCATAGCATCCACCCTCCCGGGAATGCATACGCCCGGCGGCCGCCCGGGACAGAGGCCGGGACGTTTCTCGGTTCACAAGAGCGTATAGACGAGGGTAGAGCGAAGCTCCGGACGCGATCGGTGGGGCGGCGAGCGCCTCGCCCTGTCGCGTATGGGGGGATGGGCCGGTCAGGCAACGATGAGGGCGGCCAACCGGCCACAATCGCTCTACAACCGGCCGGACACGTTGTTGGTACAGCCTATCCGGTGCGCGATTACCGGGCGGGCCAGGGGGCGATTATCCGCCGCCCACTGGTCCGCCGCGCTACTTGTCAAATCTGTCGAACATTCGAATCGACATCAGGGCCGCGTCCCTTCCACGCGGCGCGAACGAATAAGCACTTAAAAGACGCGGATCGGGATTTCGGCCGGAGCCATGAACAGGTCCTTCAACTGATCGTCCACCTTGCACAACGTGATCGACATGCCGGCCATCTCCAGCGAGGTGCAGTACTCGCCAACATAGCTGCGCCAGACCTTGATGCCGCGCTTCTCCAGTTCCTCATGGACGTGGCCGTACACGATATACAATTCGGATATCGGCGTGCCGCCCAGACCGTTGATCATCAACGCCACTTCGTCGCCCTTGTTGAAAATCGGCGCTTCGCGGTCGTCGCTGCCGGGGATGGGTTTGCGATCAGTGAGAATCGCTTCTAGCATCTCGTCGGCGATCTCGTTGGCGCTCACCAGCTTCTTGCGCGCCCGGCCCGGCTCGCCGTGAATGCCGACGCCCATCTCGATCTCGTCCTCTTCCAGGGTGAAGATGGGCTTGCCCTTGGCCGGCGGGGTGCAGCCGGTCAGGGCCATACCCATCGAGCGGACCATGGAGTTCACTTTATTGCCCAATTCGACCAACTCATCGAGGGATGCGCCGTTCTCCGCGGCCGCGCCGACGGCCTTGATGACAAAGAAATTGCCGGCCACACCGCGGCGGCCGACCGTCCAGGTGCTATCCTGAACCGCGACGTCGTCATCGACGAAGATGGTCTTGACGGTGACACCTTCCATGTCCAGCATCTCCGTCGCCATCTCGAACGACATCCGGTCGCCGCTGTAGTTGTTGACGATGTGCAGGACGCCCTTGGGCGAATTCAGGATCTTGGTCGACTCCACTACGTAATCCATCGGCGGCGCGGAAAACACGTCGCCGGGGCTGGCGCCATCCAGCATACCCTTGCCGACGATCATGATATGAGCCGGTTCGTGACCTGAACCGGAACCCTGGAGAATCGACACCTTATTGGGATTGGGCGCATCGGCGCGCATGACCAGATTGTAGGCCGGGACGTACTTGATCTTACCAGGATTGGCCAGTTCGATACCCTTCATCATCTCGGGAACGAAATTCTTCGGGTCATTCATCAACTTTTTCATTTCACATTCTCCTATGTGGGTTATGGGTTTGTGATATCGCCCCAGCTTTCGGCGATCTTTTCAGCCATCACGGCGATGGCAATGGAACCGGCATCATAGGTATCGCAGCTGCGCTCGCCGGTGTACGCGGCGCGGCCACGCTTGGCTATCCAGGGTTTGATGGCTTCAGTCTGTTCGCGAGCCTTCACCGCCGCAGCGTTCAGCGCCTCCTGGGTAGTCCCCCCTTCCTTCAACACGCGCTCCAGTTCGTCAACTGCCGGAATGTACGCGTCGAGTAGGGTCTTGTCGCCGAGATCGGATTGACCCCGCTTCTTCATGCCCTCCTCGGCGGCGCGCAACATGGCGATCACGTCGTCGGCGGTCAGTTCGACCTTGTCCCCGGCCGCGAAGCCGGCGCGCATGAAGCCCGTGCCCCAGATCGCCCCGGACACGCCGCCCACGCGGCTGGTGATGATCATCGAGACTTTCTTCAAAAAAGTGCCGGGGTTACTGCGGTCGAGCGTATCCCACTCTTCCATCAGCTTGCGGCATCCATTCGCCAGGGAAAGACCGAAATCACCGTCGCCGCAAACGCCGTCCAGCTCGGCAAAATAGAATTCGTTTTCCAGGGCTACATCGGAAATCGTGCGCACAACGCGCTCAGTAATAGCGAGACTCGAAGTCGTCATATAACCTCCTTTGCAGGCAGGAGCGGCTCTGGGCGCGAAGGTCAGTACCCCGCGCCGGACATTCGACGTCCTGCCCCAGTAGACTTGCGATCGGAGTGAACGAGTGCTGTCCTAGATTGCCCTCAATCGCACCTCCTCCTTACCGGGTCGGGCCGGTTTAATCCTGGGCCGCGACGGACGATAACACCTGCTCCAAGTCTCGCACGGTCATATACGCTTGCGGCCTGGCGCTGGTACGATTTTCTATAACTACCATTTTCTCGCCATCGGGGTCGCCCAGANTGGTGACTACNACGGCCGCCTCATGAAAATCCTCGCCGCGTGTCAAATCGTTGACAGTGACGATGCAAGGCATGCCCGCGGCCGTGGCCGCCAACAACCCGTTGCGCGAGTCCTCCACGACGACGCATTCAGCCGGCGAGAGATTCAGCTTCTCGACTGCCAGCAGATAGATAGCCGGGTCCGGCTTTTTGGCCTTGGCCATGTCTCCGGCAAAGATCCCGGCGAATTTGGCCGCCGTTTCGCGCCCCATGACGTGATCGACCACGGCCTGCACTGACGACAGAGATGACGTGGAACAGACCGCAAGCTGCCAGCCGGCATCCCAGGCTTCCTCGGCAATTCGTTTCACGCCGGGGCGCCCCGGCAAAGCGCCGGCCTGGATCATCTCCTTATAAATTTCGCTCTTCCGCTTGTGCCATCCGGCGACGATATCCCACCAGGCCTCCTCGGAGTCGGGGACGTCGTAGACGGCGCGAAAATCATCATCGCGGCCGAGGCTGGCCATGCGTTCCTTGCCGCCGCCGATCTTCACCTTCTCGGCATACTGCTCCAGGCTCCATTGCCAATTAACGCCATACTCGCGCCACATCCGGTTGAAAGCCACCAGGTGGCCGTCGCGCTCGGTGTCGGCCAGGACACCATCACAATCGAAAATCAGCGTCTTCGTCATGCCTTGCCCTCGCTCCCGAACAGCCTGAAGTAGTGCTGCGCCATGGCGATGACGTCATCCCGGACAGCGCCGATCAACTTTAGAGGGTTGTACTCCTTCGGCTTCGCTTCGAGATAATTGCGNAACCCATCGGCATAGGTCTTCTTCAGGTCGGTCGAGATATTGACCTTGGCTGCGCCCAAGGCGATCAGACGGTGAAACACCTCTTCGTCGAGGCCGCTACCGCCGTGCAGAACCATCGGCATGTTAGTCGCGGCCACCAGCTTTTCCATATGGTCGTAGCGAATACTCGGCGCGGCATGGTAGAAGCCGTGGGCAGTCCCGATCGCCGGCGCGTAGCAATAAATTCCCGTTTCGCGAATGAATTCGATATCCTTTTCGATGGGCACTGGCTGGGCTACTTCGTCGCTGCCCACCCCGTCTTCCACGCCGGTGACCGGCACGACCTCCCCCTCGACGCTGGCGCCATACTGGTTGGCAAACTGGACGATTTCGCGCGTGATGCGAAAGTTCTCCTCGTAATTCAGCGCCGAGCCGTCGAAGAGAACGGCATTCCAGCCCATCTTGATGCATTCCTTGGCGAATTCGGGATCGGGGCAATGGTCTAAATGTAGCGTCACCGGTACCGAGGCCCGGGAGGCCATGTGCGTGAATACATCTTTGACAACCGGCATACCCCAGTACTTCACCGTTTTGACTGAGATCTGAATGATGAGCGGCGAGCGAGATTTTTCAGCGGCTTTGATGAGGGCATCCGTGGTCAGGTCGTCCACAGCGTTGAAGGCGGCCACGCCATAACGCTGCTTGAAGGCCGGATCCATGACTTCCGGCATGGTGGCAACGGTCATCGTGAGAACTCCTTTCGCCCAAGACAACGCGCCACAGTCGGGGTTGGGTCGGGCGGGCTAACGGGACAACGTGGTTGTTAACGAATAACGGTCACCGCGGTTATAGCAGATGGCGAACTCGAGCGGCGTGCCGTCTTCGCTGAAAACGGTGCGTAACTTGTAGAGAATCGGCGCCCCCTCTTCGATATCCAGCAATCGCGCTATTTCTTCATCGGCCAGCCGCGCCTCCACGCGCTGGACAGCGCGCTTGACCGTATAGCCGTGGTCGCTGAGCAGTTCCCACAATTGCCGGGTTTCGATAGAGGCTTCCAGAATGTCCGGATAAAGGCGATAGGGCACGTGCTCATCGTGGATGGCCAACGGCTCGCCATCGGCCAGGCGCAAGGTTCGCACCCGCACGACAGGCTCTTCCTCGCGCAGGTTCAGGGCGCGGGCAACCATGAACTTGGCACCGACGATCTCCCGGCTGAGCACCTCGATCCGGGGTTCGAACCCCTCTTCCACGGCCGAATCCATGTAACCTGCCAGCCGGTTGTGGTCGCGGTCGATGTGCCGATGGGCGACGAACGTGCCGACCCCCCGCCGGCGATAGAGCACGCCTTCATCGATAAGATCGAGGATTCCACGCCGGATGGTCATTCGGCTGGCGCCCATGAGCGTGACCAACTCTTCCTCCGGCGGTAACTTTTCGCCAGGCTTCAAATCGCCTCTGGCGATCTGCTCGCGAATCGACTCGCGAACCTGGGCGTAAAGCGCAATTCCCTCGGAGCCTGACTGCAACATGGTTTTATTTATGTCTATACAATGACGCCTGGTTGTCTAGGCAATCGCACGGGGTTGTATATACATCTTAATGGTTGATGGAGCGAAAGTCAAGCGAAGCGTGCCGAAGTGCCGAAGTCCACAAAGTTCAAGCGTAATCCCAATGGTCATGCCCGTCTTGCGGCCGATAACAGCCCAAGTCCAAAGCCGGTTATCCCCCCAACCAAGGCCCAAAGCGGCAACTGCCGCCACACCCAGGCAATCTCTTGTGGCGAGTATTCGGGTCCATGGGCGTGAATGCCCGTCTTCAACGCCATCAGAAAAAGCGTGACCAGCGGCAGCGCAACACCAGCGATTAGGCCGGCAGCCGCGGCTATCGCAACCAACTGAATGGCCGACAGATCGTGGCCACCCAGGAAGCGAATGAGTAGGGAGGCAACAGCCAGCACCACAACGGCCGCCGCCAGGAGCAGATCGCGCCAAAGCTCCCCCTCCAGCGCCATCCATACGAGCGCATAGGCCAGAGTAAGGCCGGCCGCTGCCTTAAAATGGGGGATTGCTGCCGGTAGTTTCATAGAGTTCGGCCATTAACCTGCCTTTAGTGTAGCGATTTGCTAGAATGAAACCCAACCCAAGCCTGACCCGGACGATAGATTGAAAGTCCGGCAGGCGTCACCCAACGGAGGTATAAATGACAGCAGATCCGATGAAAGAGGCGCTCAAGCGCATGCCCTATGGTTTTTATAGCATCACATCGCGCAACGGGGATGAGGTCAACGCCATGGTCGGCAACTGGCTCACCCAGGTGTCGTTCGAGCCGCGAATGGTGATGTTCGGCCTGGCCAAGAACGCCTACACACACGAAGTCGTCAGCGCCGGCGGTGTATTCGCCGTCAACATCTTCAACAAGGACGACAGCGACCACATCAAGCACTACACCAAATCGCGGGCCAAAAACCCGGCCAAGATGGAGGCTGCGCCGTGGATGCCCGCGCCGAGCACCGGTTGCCCCATCCTGGAAGGAGCCGCGGCCGTCATCGAGTGTCGCGTGGTTCAGTTGATCGACGTCGGTGGCGACCACGACTTGCTCGTCGGTGCCCGGTCTGCGTCATCGGCTCGCCGCTGTGCTGGACGCCCCGGTCCTGGCCACGGGGGCCGGACACGACGCGGGCATTCTGGCCGCGCGCGTGCCGACGGCGATGCTCTTCGTGCGCAACCCGTCGGGCGTGTCCCATGCGCCCGAGGAGTACGCCGAGCCCGCGGACTGCGAGGCGGGGGTCGCCGCGTTGGCTGCCGTGATCCGGGAGCTGGCGTGATCCCCGCGTTCGCGAACGCGCACTCGCACGCCTTTCACCGCGCGCTGCGGGGACGCGCCTGGTCAGGAGAAACCTTCTGGGGGTGGCGGGAGGCGATGTACGCGGTGGCCGAGGTCCTCGACCCCGAGCTTCACCACCGTCTGGCGCGGGCGGTGTACCGCGAGATGCGCCTGGCCGGCTACGACGCGGTGGGCGAGTTCCACTATCTCCGGCACGCGCCGGGCGGGGCGCGTTACGCCGACCCCCTGGCGATGGCCGAGGCGATCATCGAAGCGGCGCGCGAGGCCGGACTGCGGATCTGTGTGCTGGACGCCTGCTACCTGCGGGCCGGGTTCGAGGGGGAGGATCCCGCGCCCGCGCAGCTCCGCTTCCTTCACCCGGATGCCGACAGCTGGGCGCACGACGTCCGGGCCCTGGCCGCCAGGCACGCGGCGGACCCGGGTGTGGTCGTCGGCGCGGCCATCCACTCGGTCCGCGCGGTCGGACCCGACGACCTCCCGGTCGTCGTCGCCGCGCTGCCCGGCGCGCCGCTCCACGTTCACGTCTCCGAGCAGCCCGCCGAGAACGACGCCTGCCGCGCCGCCACGGGACGCACGCCGGTCCGCCTACTCGCCGACGCGGGCGCGTGGGGTCCGCACACCACCGCGGTCCATGCAACGCACCTGACCGACGAGGACATCGCGCTGCTGGGTGCCGGCGGTGGGTATGCCTGTTTCTGCCCGACGACCGAGGCCGAGCTGGGCGACGGCATCGGCCCGAGCGTGGCGCTCCGCGAGGCGGGCGTCCGCCTCACCCTGGGATCGGATTCCCACACGGTCATCGACCCGTTCGTGGAGGCGCGGGCTCTGGCCTGGCACGAGCGGCTCGCGACCGGAAACCGGCACGGCTGGGACACGGCCGGACTCGTGCGCGCCGGTGCCGTGGACGGGCACGCGAGCCTGGGGTTCGCCCCGGATCGGATGCTTGAGATCACTCCGTCGGTCCGCACGGCGGGCGCTGCCGACCCCTTGTGGGCCGCGACGTCGGCCGACGTCCGGCCGCCGGAGGATCTCGATCCAGCCGCTGTCGCCCACGAACTGGCGACGGTCATCGACGAGGTTTGGGGGCTTCTGTGAGCACGGTCTACACCCGGATCGGCCAGCTGGTCACCTGGGACGACGAACAGCCGATCCGCACGGACGCCGCCCTGGTCGTCGAGGGCGGCCGGGTGGCGTGGGTCGGGGACACCCAGAACGCCCCGGCGGCCGACGAGCGGGTGGACGTCGCCGGAGCGGCGGTCATTCCGGGCTTCGTCGACGCGCACACCCACCTGGTCTTCGATGGGGACCGCTCCGGTGAGTTCGAGGCCCGCATGGCGGGGCGTGCGTACACCGCCGGCGGTATCCGCGCGACCGTCGCCAGGACCCGCGTCGCCGATGAGGCCCGCCTGGAGAGCCTCGTCGCCGCGCGCATGGCGGAGCTCCACGCGCAGGGCACGACCACGGTCGAGGTGAAAAGCGGCTACGCGCTGGAGGTCGCAGGCGAGGAACTCAGCCTGCGGATCGCGCGTCGCCACACACCGGAGACCACCTACCTCGGGGCACATGTGGTCCCCGAGGGGCAGGACGCGGACGCCTACCTCACGACCGTGACAGGCCCGATGCTCCAGGCCTGTGCGCCCCACGCGCGCTGGATCGACGTGTTCTGCGAGCGCGGCGCCTTCGACGCCGACCAGGCCCGCGTCGTGCTCGCAGCCGGTCGGGCCGCCGGGCTCGAGCCGCGCCTGCACGCCAACCAACTGGGGTTCGGCCCGGGGGTGCAACTCGCCTGCGAGATCGGTGCCGCCGCGGCGGACCATTGCACGTACCTGACCGACGACGACGTGGACGCCCTCGCCCAGACCGGCGTGGCCGCCGGCCTCCTGCCGGGCGTGGAGTTCTCGACGCGTCACCCCTACCCGGACGCGCGCCGCCTACTCGATGCGGGCGTCCGGGTCGCGCTCGCGACCGACTTCAATCCGGGGACCTCCGCGACGTCGTCCATGCCGTTCTGCATCGCGCTGGCGGTGCGCGAACTCGGCATGACCTGTGCTGAGGCGCTCTTCGCCGCCACCCAGGGCGGCGCGTGGTCGCTGCGCCGCTCCGACGTGGGCCACCTGCGGATCGGGGCCCGTGCCGACCTGGTGGTCCTGAACGCCCCGAGTCACGTCCACCTGGCCTACCGTCCCGGGGTGCCCCTGGTGCGCCACGTCGCCCGGGGCGCCATGAGCGGCGAGTAGGCCTCGGCGGGACTGGCCAGGCGACGCGCCGGCTGCGAGCATGGCGCCGTGCGCATCGGACCGGTCACCCTCGCCTGGGCCGACCCGGCCGCGCCCGCCGAGCCGGTGCCGCTGAGCGCCGCAGACCAACGACGCATCGCCGGCTTCGCGCCCGGCCGGGCACGCGCGTTCCTGGCCGGTCGCGCGCTCCTCGCCCGGTTGGTGGCCGAGGTCGCCCCGGAGGCGTCCGATTGGGAGGTGACGACCGGTGCCTGCGTCGCCTGCGGCGGGGCGCACGGGCCGGCGGTCGTCCAGGGTGCAGCGGTCCGGGTGAGCCTGGCGCACGCGGAGGGCCTCGTCGTGGCGGCGGCCGCGCCGGCGAGCGCACTGGGCCGTCTCGGGGTGGACGCCGAGCGCGAGCCGATCGAGCCGGCCGCGGCCCGCGAGCTCGCCGACTACCTCGGGGGGGATCCAGCCACGGTCGTCCAGCGCTGGACGGCGTTCGAGGCGGCGCTGAAGGCCGACGGCCGGGGCGTCCTGCTGGCCCCGGACGCCGTGCGCCTGAGCCGCTGCCGCGCAGTCATCGCCGAGGGGGGGTCGCTGCGCCTGCGGGATGTGAGCGGCCCGCCCGGCTACCGGATCACGCTGGCCTGGGGACGCCGCGGCCCCTCCCCCGGGCAGCGGCCGGCCTAGCGGAGGCGTCCGGCCCCCGACAGTCGCCGGGCGAGGGCCGCACGGACGCCGGTCAGCGGCGGCTGAACGGCTCGCAGCGTGTCGGGCCACAGCGGCTTGGTGAGCACGGGCTTGAGGTGGCTGAACCGCTGGATCGAATGGCGGCCGTGGTAGGCGCCCATGCCGCTCGGCCCCACACCGCCGAACGGGAGCGACGAGGTGCCCGCGTGCAGGAGGCCGATACCCTCACCGATCGCGCCCGAGGAGGTGCGTTCGACGAACAGGCGCCGCGTGGCGGCCGAGGCGCTGAACACGTACAGGGCCAGCGGCTTGTCGCGCGCGGTGATGTGGGCGACGGCCTCCTCAGGAGACCCGACGGCGACCACGGGCAGCACCGGCCCGAAGATCTCGTCGGTGGCCAGCGGTCCGGAAGCCGAGGCGGACAGGTGCACGATGGTTGGCCCCAGGTAGCGGGTGGCGGCGTGACGGGCGCCGCCGTAGGCGACCTCGACCCCATCGAGCGAACGCACGAGCCGCTCCCAGTGCCGGTCGTTGACGATGCGCCCGAAGTCCGGCGAACCGGCGGGATCGGTGCCCCACAGATCCTCGGCGGCCGCCGCCAGGGCGTCGGTCAGCGGCGCCACCCGCTCGGGAGTGGTGAGCACATAGTCGGGTGCGATGCAGGTCTGGCCCGCGTTGACCCACTTGGCCCACGCGATGCGGCGCGCCGCGGCAGCGAGCCGGGAGTCGTCGTCGAACCAGACCGGCGACTTGCCGCCGAGTTCCAGCGTCACAGGGGTGAGGTGCTGGGCCGCCGCCGTCATCACGACCCGCGCCACCGTGCCGCCACCGGTGTAGACGATGTGGTCGAAGCGTTCGGCGAGCAGCGCGGTGGTCTCGGCCACGCCACCTTCCACAATCCGCACGACGTCCTCATCGAGATAGCGCCCGAACAGCCGCGCGAGCGCCGCTGAGACGGCGGGGCTGAGCTCACTGGGTTTCGCGATCGCGGTGTTGCCGGCGGCCAGGACGCCGACCAGCGGGGCCAGGAGGAGCTGGACGGGGTAGTTCCACGGCGCGATCACCAGCACGACCCCGAGGGGTTCGCTCACCAGGCGGGCGCGGGCCGGTTGCAGGGCGAGCGGCAGGCGGACCCCTCGGGTGCGTGTCCAGCGCGCCAGGTGGCGGAGGGTGTCGTCGATCTCCCGGCGGACAACGCCGATCTCCAGCAGCTGCGCCTCCGCGGCGCTGCGGCCCAGGTCCTCGGCGAGCGCCGCCTCCAGTTCGGGGCCGTTCTCATCCAGAAGCCGCCGCAGCGCGCGCAGCTGGGTGCGGCGCCAGGCCAGCGGTCGGGTGTCGCCCCGGTCGAACCGCGCGCGGGCGGCCGCCACCAGGGCGGGGGCGTCGAGGGACGCGGCAGGGGGATCGTGGGGCGCGGTTGCCGCGCCGGCCAGGGGGGCAGTCACGCCGTCGAGCTTACGTCGGCCGGGTTCTCGTCGCGGGACACCCGACAAGAGCACAATGTGCGGATGGACGAGACTGCTCCCCGCGTGGTCCCTCTCACGGCGGCGGACGCCGGCGAGGTCCTGACCCTGCAGCGTGCGGCCTTCGTGGCCGAGGCGCAACTGTACGACGATCCGTTCCTGCCACCGCTCACCGAGACCCTCGAGGAGCTCCGCGCCGATCTGGCCGGGCCCGCGCTCGGGCTGCGCGACGGCACGCGGCTGATCGGCACGGTGCGGTGGCGACTGGAGGGNGCGGTCGCCCGGATCGGCCGGCTCGCGATCGCNCCGGACCGCCAGGGCGAGGGTTGGGGCGCNGTGCTTCTGCGGGCTGCGGAACGGGCGAGCGGGGCCTCCTCGTTCGAGTTGTTCACCGGGCACTTGAGCGAGGGCAACCTGCGCCTGTACGAGCGTCAGGGTTACGTGGAGGTGCGACGGCAGCGCATCAGCGACGCCGTCGAGCTGGTCCATCTGGTGCGCCACGAACCGGTTCCCGGATCGCCGGCCTGAGGACGCCGGAGGGCNCCCGGGCTCACTCAGCCCGGAGCGTCGCCCACCTCGCGGGCCGCTCGGCCGCCCGGGGTCGCTGCGGCTGCGAGGTCGGCCAGCAGGAGCCGACCNNCGGGCCAGGCGCCCAGNCCGCTGTCCTGGTTGAGGTGGCCGCGGCGTCCGACCCGGACGAGNCGTGCGCCCAGGACCGCCGCGGCGGCCTGGGAGAACGCCGTCGNGGCGTAGGGATCGTCGTCGCTGGCGACCATGATGACCGGCAGGTCGAGCCGGGCGAGTCTGATGGGGGCGAAGTCCGCCGCGCGTGACGGAAAGGCAGATCCTGACGGGTCGGGGAGGGCCACCAGAAGCAGCCCCACCGCTGAACCGGGCTGGCGCGCGACCCAGTCCACGGCCGCCAGGCATCCCAGGCTGTGCGCCGCGACGAGCGGCGGCGCGCCGGCCACCCGGGCGGCGACGCTCAGCGCGCGCACCCAGTCGTCGCGGTNCGGCTCGGTGAAGGAGGCCGGTGCCGTGCGNACCGCGCGCGGGTGGGCGTCCTGCCACCGGGACTGCCAGTGATCGGCCGCCGAGTCGTCGATGCCGGGGGCGAGGACCAGCGGAAGGCGTGGCCACGGGGGCGGGGTGCTGGGGTGGATCACGGCATCTTCCGTTCGGTATCGGCGGCGCCCGCGTCGGTGGCGGGCGGGTTGNGCGGCGCGGAGGCCGGCNGCCGGTCGACGAACCAGCGCGCGGCCCACAGCGCCGCGCCGCACAAGCCGGCCACCAGCGCCACCACCGAGGGCCAGCCGGCCCACGCGAAGAGCACGCCGCCGAACCATCCGAACAGGCTCGATCCGGCGTAGTAGGCGAGGTTGTACAGCGCGCCCGCCTGCGCGCGGCCGCGGACCGCCAGGCGCCCGACGGTGCCGGAGGCCACCGCGTGGGCCGCGAAGAACCCCACCGTCATGGTGACGAGCCCGGCGATGACGGACGCGAGGTGGGGGATGAGGGTGAGGAGGATGCCGCCGGCCATGATCAGCGTGGAGAACCGGAGCACGGCGGCGGCACCGTACCGGGGGACGAGGGTCCCCGCCTTCCGGCTGGACCAGGTGCCCGCCAGGTAGGCGAGGAACAGCAGCGAGGTCACGGTGACCGGAAGCCCGAACGGGGGCTGTTCCAGATGGAAGGCGAGGTAGTTGTAGGTGGCCACGAAACCACCCATCAGGAAGCAGCCCTGGGCGAACATCGCCAGCAACGAGCGGTCCCGAACGAGGACGCGCAGCACCGCGGGCCGGTCGAGATCCGCGGTGGTGAGCCCNGGGTCGACGGGCACCGAACGCGGCACGATCCACACGAACACCAGGGCCGCCGCCGCCGAGATCAGCCCCACGGAGCCCACGCCCGAACGCCACCCCCAGATCTCGGCAACCGGCGCGGCCAGCAGGCGTCCGCTGAGGCCGCCGAGCGAGGTTGCCGCGATGTACACGGCCGAAGCCGCNGCGGCGTGGTGGGNGTCGACCACCTCGTTGAGATAGGCGATGGCGACCGCGGCCACCCCGCCGAGGGCGGCGCCCTCCACGGTGCGCAGGACGAGGAGCNCGTGGATCGAGGGGGCCAGGGGNACGGTCAGCGCCAGGATCGCCGCCGTCACCGCCGCGGCCTTCATCGCCCGGACCCGGCCCATCCGATCCGAGGCGAAGGACCAGGGCAGCACCGAGGCCGCCAGCCCCAGCGTCGCAAAGGACACGGTCAGCGCGGCCGTGGAGGGGCTGACCCCGAGCTCGGCGACGATCAGGGGCAGGATGCCCTGGGGTGAATAGAGCTGCGCGAAGGTGGCCAGGCCTGCGCACGCCAGGGCGACCAGGATCCGGCGGTACTCGGGCGTCCCGGGGAGGGCGCGGACCGGCGGATTCACCCGTGCATTATCACCCCGCCGCGGGCGCCCGCCGCCCGATGGGACAGCGAGGCGAGCTCACACGTCGATCACGCCGGTGACGATCACGTTCGCCTGCCCGCCGATCCACAGGCCGTCCGCGTCCTGTTCGACGCGGACCAGGCCGCGATGCCCGACCCGCGTGCCCTGGCGGACCAGATAGGGAGCGGTGGCCCGCCCCGAACCCGTCAGCCACTGGGCGAGCGACGCGTTGAGGCTTCCGGTGACGGGATCCTCACGGAGCACTCCGGCGGCGTCAGGGAAGAAGGCGCGCACCTCGAACGCCGCGTCCGCGCCGGGGCGGTGCGGCCCCACCACGCCGATCATCAGCCGGTCGCCGCCCGGCTTGGCATGCGGCTCCAGGCGCAGGACGTCCTCCGCGCTGGCCAGCAGGACCGCGACCCACCCGGGGCCGTTGTCGGCCCAGGCCGCGTCCACCACCTCCGGGAGCCCGATCCCGAGAGTGTCGACAACACGCGCGAGGGTCGCGGCATCCACCGGCCCCGACCGCACCAGGTCCGGGGCGGCGAACGCCAGGTGCTCGCCGTCCACGCGCACGGGTACCAGGCCCACTCCACACTCCTGGATCACCAGGTCGGACCGGCGCGGGCGTCCGCCCGCATCGAGCCAGGCGCGTGCCGATCCGAGTGTGGGATGGCCCGCGAACGGCAACTCCTCGTCGAGGCTGAAGATCCGGACCCGGTAGTCGGCTCTGGGGTCGGTGGGTGGCAGGAGGAACGTGCATTCCGACAGGTTGGTCCAGCGGGACACGGCCTTCATCCAGGCGGGGGGCAGGTCGCTCGCGTCCGCCACGACGGCCACCGGGTTGCCGGTGAAGGGACCGTCGCTGAACACGTCGATCTGGTGAAAGAGCCTCGGCATGGGTCGAGGCTAGTGCCCGCGGGCGCGCGCCGAACAAGGGCGATGCCCCTGCAGGGCGTGATGACGCAGATTGCCAGCACTCGATGCGCGGCGGTCGCCTCTGGGCCGCCTGCGACGATGCGCCTGCCTGGCATCGGGCGCTGGAAACGCGTGCGATTCCAGCCGATCAGGCCGGGACGGCCACCGCCTGACGCACCTGGGGGAGCACCTGGGTCGCCAGCAACTCGATGGCTCGCAGGGTGTCGGCCTGCGGCAGCCCGCCGAGGCCCACCTGGGCCAGGAAACGGGTGTGCCCGAGGAGTTCGTGCTCCCACAGGATCTTCTCGGTGACCTCCTGCGGGCTGCCCGCGAACAGGGCGCCCTCCGGACCGGCCCATGCCTCGAAGGAGTGACGGTCGAGCCGCAGCGCGCGTGGCATGTTCTCGGCGAAGTAGCGCGCGTAGTGGGGGTAGAAGTCCGCGCGGGCGCCCTGCGACGTCGGGGCGACGTGGACGTGCGAGGTGACTCCCAGCGGCGGGATCGGGTGCCCCGCCTCGCGGGCGCTGCTGGCGTGCAGATCGGCGAGCGGGGCGAACCGCTCCGGCTGGCCCAGCACGGCCAGGTACACCGGCAGCCCCAAGGTCCCGGCGCGAACCACGGATTCGGGGGTCCCGCCGACCCCGATCCANACCGGCAGCTCGTCCTGGAGCGGGCGCGGCCAGACCCCCGNGTCCCGCAGCGGTGGACGGGTCGTGCCCGACCAGGTCACNGGGTTGCCCGCCCGCAGGGCGAGGAGCAGGTCGAGACGGTCGAGGAAGTACTCGTCGTAGCGGTCGAGGTCCTGGCCGTGCAGCGGGAAGGATTCGATGTAGGCCCCCCGTCCCACGGCGAGCTCGGCGCGCCCGCCGCTGAGCAGGTCGAGGGTCGCCCAGTCCTCGAACACCCGCACCGGGTCGGAGCTCGACAGCACGGTGACGGCGCTCGTCAGCCGGATCCGTTGCGTGCGGGAGGCGGCCGCAGCCAGGACGAGCTGCGGGGAGGAGATGGCAAAGTCCGGGCGGTGGTGCTCGCCGACGCCGAACACGTCCAGGCCGGCGGTGTCCGCGAGCTCGGCCCAGGCCAGGATCTCGCGCAGGCGCCGCGCGGCGTCCGCCGCGGTCGCGGCGTCGCGCGGCAGTTCGCCGAAGGTGAAGATGCCCAGCTCGAACGGCCGGCTCGAGGGCCCGCTCATCGCTACCTGGTGGGCGCGGAGGTCCGNGCGGACACGAAGGCGGCGACGTCGGTGATCTCGGCCAGGTCGATCCCGTGCCCCAATCCTGGGTAGACACGTGCGGTGAGGGTCGCGTGGTTCGGGAGCCAACGGGTCGTGCGATCGATGGCCGCGGTCGCGATGACCGGATCCTCGGCGCCGCGCCCCCAGAACACCGGCGGCCGCTCGGCGGCGAGCGTGCCGTCCGCGGGCTGCTCGGCACCCTGCACGAACCCACCGAGGATGACCGTGCCCGCCACGCGCTCGGGGCGCGTCCGGAGCAGCTGGGACGCCATGAGGCCGCCCTGGGAGAATCCGATCGGGAGGACACGCGCGTGGGCCGGCAGCTGGTTCTCGACCCAGGCCCAGATGGCTTCGGTGGCGGCAGCGACCGGCCCCGGGTCGGGATGCCCGGGCGTCCGGATCGCAAACCAGGCATAGCCTCCCTGCATCAGCGCGATCGGCGCNCGCAGAGCAACCCAGGGCACGCCGGGCGGAAGCCAGTCCGACAACGAGGCGAGATCGCGCTCGTCCGCGCCGAAGCCGTGCAGGAGCAGCAGCACGGTCGGATCGCCGGGTGCGTCGCGACCCGGACAGTCGGCGGACTGGACGGCGGTGAGCCTGGTCATCGGTCGAACAGCTCCTCGGTGGTGGTCGCGGGCAGCGCCACGGTGACGTGCGTCTTCCAGGGATCGCCCACCGTGATCGAGCGCCCCGCTGTCGGCGACAGGGATGTTACGCGTTGTCAGCCGTCCCGCCGGGGCGTCCAGATCCTGGCGGGTGGAGCCGGGCACTCTGTGGTCCGTGTTTCAACCAAGGGGGTGGGCCAGGCGCGCCGGTTCCGCTTACGCCGTGCAGGGACTAGCGTCGACGCATGAGTACGAACGACAGGGCCCTCGCGCTGAAGGCGCTGCATGAGGCGCCCGAGATCCTCCGCCTGGTCAATGTGTGGGACGTCATCACGACGCGCACCGTCGCGGCGCTTCCACAAACCCGGGCCATCGCGACCGCGGGCCACGCGGTGGCGGCCGCCTACGGGTACGCCGACGGCGCCCTGCCGCTGGACCTGGCCCTCGACGCGCTGCGCCGCATCGTCGCCGCCACCGACCTTCCGGTCACCGCCGACCTCGACGCTGGCTACGGCGACCCTGGCGAGACCGTGCGCCGTGCGATCGGCATCGGCGTCGTGGGCGCCAACGTGGAGGACCGCCTGGCCCCGCTGGCCGAATCGGTCGCCGCTGTCGAGGCGGTGACCGTTGCCGCCGAGCAGGAGGGCGTCCCGTTCCAGCTCAATGCGCGCACCGACGCGTTCGTCCGCGGCGGGGATCGTCCGCTCGGCGTGAAGATCGACGAGGCGCTGATCCGCGGGCGGGCATTCCTGGACGCCGGCGCCTCGCTCGTCTTCGTCCCCGGCCTGCTCACCCGCGAGATCACCCAGACCCTCGTCGCCGGGTTGGGTCGCGGCCGGCTGAGCGTCATCGGCGTTCCCGGTGCCCTGCGGGCCGAGGANTACGAGGCGCTCGGCGTCGCCCGCATCTCCTACGGTCCCCAGACCCAGCGCCACACGCTGCGCGCGCTGCGGGACCTCGCCACCGACCTGTACGGTCACGGCGTCATCCCCGAGGACACCCCGGCCCTGAACTGACCTCGGCGACCGGCCCGACACCCAGGCNNGGCCCGCNGCGNCNGGCCGAGGTCGCGNGCCGGCAGGACCCGGTGGGGAACCGGNCGCCCCCGGGGGCCGGGGGACCACGTNGTGNCCCCCCTGCCCAGGGTCAGAGTGGCCGCCTACCATGGGTGGGGTCCCGACATGGGAGGAAGTTCAGCATGGTCCGGATCGGCGTGAGCAACCTGGAGGTGTTCCCGCTCGCTCTGGGTGGCAACGTGTTCGGCTGGACCGCGCCGCGCGAGGAGTCGTTCGCCGTCCTGGACGCCTACCGCGCGGGCGGCGGCAACTTCCTCGACACAGCCGATTCGTACAGCGCCTGGGCGCCGGGGAACAGCGGCGGCGAGAGCGAGATCATCATCGGCGCGTGGCTGGCTTCACGCCGCCCCGCCGATATCGTCGTGGCCACCAAGGTGAGCCAGCACCCGCAGTTCTCGGGGCTGTCGGCCGTCACGGTTCGCCAGGCGGCCCGCGCTTCGCTGACCCGGCTGGGCGTCGAGCGGATCGACCTGTACTACGCCCATTTCGACGACCCCACGGTTCCGCTCGAGGAGACCGTCGCGGCCTTCGGCGCTCTCGTGGAGGAGGGCCTGGTGGGTGCGACCGGCGTGTCCAACTATTCGGCCGACCGCATCCGGGCGTGGGTGGCGATCGCCGACGAGCTCGGCGTCGCCCGTCCCGTGGCGGTCCAGCCGCACTACAACCTCGTGCACCGCGAGCCGTTCGAGTCGCGGATCGCCCCTGTCGCCCGGGATCTCGGGCTGGGCGTCATCCCCTACTACGGGTTGGCCAGCGGTTTCCTGACGGGGAAGTACCGGACGCCNGCCCGCGAGGGCGCGTCGCCACGNGCCGCCGGGGCAGCCGTCCACGCCACCCNGCACGGCNTGGCGATCCTCGACACNCTCGAGTCGATCGGCCGCGCCCACGGTGCGTCCATCGCCACCACGGCGCTGGCCTGGCTGCGGCAGCAGCCGGGAATCACCGCGCCGATTGCCAGCGCCTCGCGGGCCAGCCAGGTTGCCGACCTGCTGGCGTCCGCGACCCTCAATCTGTCCGACGACGAGTTGGCCGAACTCGACCGGGTATCCCGGTGAGACCGCCCGCTGCCGGCACCTGGTGCGGACGCCCCTCGCGTGGCACCCGCCTCAGTCGTCCCATCCACCAGGAGGTACCTTCATGACCCTGCCCACCCTGCCCACCCTGACNTCCCACGACGGCCTCACCCTCCCGGTGCTGGGCCTGGGCACGTACACGCTCAACGGNGTNGCCGGTGAGGGCGTCGTGAGCGACGCCATCGACGCCGGATACACGCTCGTGGATTCGGCCTTCAATTACGAGAACGAGGGCGCGGTCGGGCACGCGATCCGCCGCTCGGCCGTGCCGCGGGAGCGCCTGCTCATGTCCTCAAAGCTGCCCGGACGGCATCACGCCTACGAGAGCGCGGTCCGCACGATCGAGGAGAGCGTGTACCGCACCGGCCTGGACCACCTGGACGTGTACCTGATCCACTGGCCGAACCCGAAGGTGGGCCTCTATGTGGAGGCCTGGCGGGCGCTGATCGAGGCCCGCGATCGCGGCCTGGTGCACGCCATCGGTGTGAGCAACTTCCTGCCCGAGCACCTGGAGCGGCTGGAGGCGGAGACGGGTGTGCGGCCCGCCGTGAACCAGATCGAGCTGCACCCCTACTTCCCCCAGACCGAGGCCCTGGCCTACCACCGCGAGCGCGGGATCCTCGTCGAGGCGTGGAGCCCACTGGCCCGCGGCCGGAAGGTTTTCGAGGAGCCCACGCTCGCCGCGATCGCNGACGCGCACCACGCCGGTGTCGGTCAGATCATCCTCGCCTGGCACCGGGCGCGCGGCGTCATCGCNCTTCCCCGGTCGACCTCGCCCGAACGGCTGCGTGAGAACCTCGCGAGCACGGCGATCACGCTCAGTGAGGCGGAGGTCGCCCAGATCACGGCTCTGGGGCGTCCCGACGGCCGGATCGCCGAACAGGACCCGGCGGTCTACGAGGAGTGCTGAGCACGTCCCCCCGATCCTGCTCAGGGGGACGACCGCGCCCGCTCAGGAGGAGGTGCGCTGGGCGCGGCCGCTCCACCACTTGTCGATGATGAGGAAGGAGAGAATCCAGCCGCCGAGCGCCGTGATCAGCCAGACCACCAGCGGTGACAGCATCCAGGCGGTCATCGTGGTGATCTGGATCCCGCCCGGGAAGAGGGTGGCGACCCAGAGCGCGACGAGCGTCGAGACCAGTCCGATGCCACCGAGGATCGCCGAGGCGTGCTGGCGGGCGAGGTTGAAGATGGCTGGCGCGAGGATGGCCTGCGCCGCGGTGAAGACAAGCACGGCGACCACGAAGCCCCCTGGATGGACGGTGAATCCTTCCACGAGCCATCCCGCGATGAGGAGGGCGAGCGCCGCGTCCACGAGATCGATGCCGATGCGGAGCAACAGCCGGATCATGATGGGTTCCTTTCCGAGCTCGACGGGTCATCAGCGCCGCCGATGCGTGGCTCTGCCGCACTGCTCCCCGCCATCATGGCCGCGCCGGCCCGCGGAGCAAAGGCCGGGGCACGGCGCGTCGTACGCTGTCCGACCGGCGCCGTTCATACGCCGAGGTAAGCCCCGCCGCCGAAGGTCAGCACCATCGCCAGAATGCCGACCAGGATGGTCCTGAGCACGGTGCGCACTGGGTTCGTTCGGCCCGAGCGGGAGAGCACCAGGGCGGTCAGGATCAGCGACCCGACCACCGCGACGAAGGTCGCGACCGCGCGCANCTCAGGCGGGGCGAGGCTGATCACCAGGAGGGGAATGGTCCCACCGGCGGCGAACGCCACCCCGGACTCCATCGCCGCGCGCCATGGGGACGGCACGTCGCCGAGGTCGAGGCCGAGTTCGGCCTCGGCGTGCGCGGCGAGGGCGTCCTGGGCGGTCAACTCGTCGGCGACCTGGCGCGCCAGGCCGGACGAGAGACCTTTGCGCTCGTAGAGGCGCACCAGTTCGTCGAATTCCTCGGCGGGCGCCCGGGCGTGCTGTCGGCGCTCCTCCTCCAGGAGCGAGAGGGCGGCATCCCGCTCAGCGGCCGCCTCGGCGAAGGTGGCGCCGCCGAGCGAGATCCCGCCGGCCACCATGGCGGCCAGGGCGGCGACCAGCATCGTCGAGCCNGTCGCGCCCGCGCCGGCGAAGCCCTCCACCACGCCGGCGGTCGCGATGATGCCGTCGTTGGCGTCGATGATCCACCCGCGNAGCGTGGCCCCGGTCGCGCGGCTCTTCTCCCCGTCGGTCGATGCCGCGTCGTTCATCGTCCTCACCTCCGGGCGCTCGCGGGCTCCGTTGCCCCGTCCGGCAGCGCCCCTGACCACCGAAGGTAGCGCGCTCGGAGCCCCGCCCGCGATCCTGTGGCCCGGCCAGGCGGCAGAACGGGCCCACACCTGAGAGAATCGTGGCGGACGGGCCCCCAACACGGGAGGCCGGCTTCCCGCACACCCGTACGCGCCGACGCGACGACCAGGAGGAACTCAGGTGGCTGACACCGGATCCACAAAGTACATGCTCTCGAACCACAACCTCGGGCTGGACCTCATGCGGGCCACCGAAGCGGCCGCGCTGGCCGCATCTCTTTGGATCGGTCGCGGACAGAAGGAGTCCGGCGACGGGGCGGCGGTGGGCGCGATGCGCGACATCCTGTCGCACGTGCGCATCGACGGCACGATCGTGATCGGCGAGGGGGAGAAGGACGAGGCGCCCATGCTCGCCAACGGCGAGAAGGTGGGCAACGGCGACGGTCCGCAGATGGACATCGCCGTCGACCCCGTCGACGGCACCCGCCTTCTGGCCTGGGGCATGCGCAACTCGATCGCCCTCCTGGCCGGTGCCGACGGCGGCTCCATGTACAACCCGAAGGAGTGCTTCTACATGCAGAAGCTCGCCGTCGGCGCGGAGGGGGCCGACGTGATCGACCTGGACGCGCCGATCGCGGTCAACATCCAGAAGGTGGCCAAGGCGAAGGGCAAGCGCGTCGATCAGATCCTGGTGGGTGTCCTCAACCGTGAGCGCCACCAAGGCCTCATCCAGGAGATCCGGGACGCCGGCGCCGCGACCCGCCTGTTCACCGACGGCGACGTGGCCGCCGCCGTTATGGCCGCGAATCCGATCCGGACCCGGCTCGACATGATGGCGGGGGTCGGCGGGAGCCCCGAGGGCGTGGTCACCGCGTGCGCGATGAAGGCGATGGGCGGCCGGATCCTGGCCCGCCTGTGGCCCACCTCCGATGAGGAGCGCGAGCGGACGATCGCCGCCGGTCACGACGTGACGCGCATCCTCGACACCAATGACCTCGTGAGCAGCGACAACACGCTGTTCGTCGCGACCGGCATCACCCCCGGCGACCTCGTCGAAGGCGTCACGCACCTCGCCAGCGGCGGCGCGCACACCCAGTCGATCGTGATGCGGTCGGCGTCCGGGACGATCCGCTACGTCGACACCTACCACTCCTTCGAGAAGGTCGCGGAGTACGGCCGCCGCCACGAGGTGGCCGGCATCGACTGGAAGTGAGCCCGGCCGCGCAACCGCGCGGCGCCCGGTGGGCAGACGATGGTCCCGCCCTCGCTGTGACTCAGAGCGGGGGCGGGACCGTCGCGTTCAGGGACCCTCAGCGGCTGCGGACCGACAACTGCGCCACCACCTCGCGGGCGACGGCGGCGGCCGAACGGGTGTTCTGACCGGTGACAAGGCGTCCGTCGACGGCCAGATGCTCGGTTGCGCGGGGTGCGGCCACGTACCGGGCGCCCCGGACGCGCAATCGCTCGGACAGGGTGGCGTCCGCGCTGTGGGCCGGTTCGGTGGACTCGCTGGGTGCGCAGCCCGTCACGGTTCGGCCTGCCACCAGGGGTTGGCCATCGGAGAGCAGGACGTCGGTGAGATCGCACGCCCCGCAGTGGACCGCCGACACCACGCCGCCCCGCTCGTACACCGCGGCCACCAGGTGCTCCAGCGCCCGTCGGCCCTCAGCGTCCGAGAGTCGCCCGGGGCAGGCGAACAGGCACAGCGCGGCGTAGCGCGCGGGGTCGACATCACCGATCGCGACCCCGCGCCGCATTCCTTTGGCCGTCGGCGTGCAGCCGGCGCCGCGGGCCACGTCCACCTCGAAGCCGGCATCGGCGAAGACCTGCCACACCCGCGCATCGGGCGCCGGGCCGGACACACCGTGGTCGAGTGCGCAACCGTCGCCGGCCAGGACCACCAGGATCCTCGTCTGGGTCACGCCCGCCTCCCTTCTCCGCACAGGTGTGGTGATGCCCGATCTGAGCTCCGCGGCTGATGTCACGGCGATTTATGTCACGTTGCGCTTACCTAATTTAGGGTACTCTGTCACGACGACGCCGCGCCCGGGTTGGGACAGGTCCCGCGGCGCATCCGTCGATCCCGCGTAGAAGGGCCCACCCGTGTCCGCCTCCTCACCCATTCAGATCGTTCGTTACCCAATTCGCCCGCGGCGAATCACCGTGGCCCGCGCTGAGCCGCTGGGCGCGCTCATGCGGAGGATCGTGTTCGCCTCACCCGATCTCGACAGCACCTTCCCGTTCCCCGCGCTCGCGCCGGTGGACCACGTGAAGCTCGCCTTTCCCGATGCCGACGGCGAGGTCGTCCTGCCACAGTTCGGGCCGGGTGGGCCCGAGCCGCGGGCGGACGGCCGCCGCCCGACGCTGCGCGACTACACCATCCGGGCCGTGACCCCCGCCCCCGACGGCTCGGTTCACCTGACGATCGACTTCGCGCTCCACGACCACGGCCCGGCCGGGCGATGGGCGACCACGGCACGCCCCGGAGACACACTCGGCATGCTCGGGCCGCGAGGCTCGCGCCTGTTCCCGGCCGATCGCCGACGCTACCTCCTGGCGGCCGACCTGAGCGCCGCGCCGGCCCTGGGGCGTTGGCTGGACTCGCTCCCGCCGGACGCCGACGTGGTGGCCTGGCTGTTCGTCCCACGCCGCGAGGCGGCGTTCCGGGTCAGCACCGGGCATGCGGACGCCGTGCGCATCGTCGCCGAGGACGAGCTGCTCGCCGGCGGGCGCGACCTGGCCGACCACCTGGTGAGTCTGGTGGCGGACGCCGACCCGGCCGACCGCGACTTCGTCTGGGCCGCGGGGGAGGCAACCTGGGTGCGCCCGCTGCGCCGCCACCTGCGGCAGTCCTCCGGGCTCGCCCGCGAAGCCTGGGAGGTCGACGGCTACTGGAAGGTGGGCGTCAGTGATCTCGACCACCACGCGGTCGATGCCGAGGACGAGGGCTGAGCGGCCCCCACGCGCTCACTGAGGGTGCGTCGCGCCAACCCCCGGGAAGTGGTGCGCGAGGACCCGCGCGATTCCGTCGTCGTTGTGGGACGTGGTCACCAGGTCGGCGGCGTCCTTGACCGCAGGGATCGCGTTGCCCATCGCGACGCCCAGACCGACCTCACGCAGCATGGTCAGGTCGTTCTCCTGGTCCCCGAAGGCCATCACGCGGGCCAGGTCGATGCCCGCGATGCGGCAGTAGCGGGCCAGCGAGTCGCCCTTGGTGACCCCGGGGGGATTGGCTTCCAGGTAGAACGGCGCCGACCGCGCGAGGGTGACGCGGTCGGCGAAACGCCGGGTCACCGCGGGCGCGATCTCGGCGAGCACCGCCGGGTCGGCCGCGAAGATGACCTTGAGCGGCGGCTCAGGCAGCTGCGTCAGGTCGTCGTGGACCACGATCTTCAGGGCGTTCTCGCGTTGCTCGAGCCGGATCCAGGGCGAGTCCGGGTCCTCGATNTGGAGTTCGCCGCCNTGGGGAANGAGGAGGGTNACCGGCAGGTCCTGGCCTGCCGCGATNAGTTCACGGGCGAGACTCGGCTCCAGCGGTCGGTGGACCAGGGTCCGGCCCGTGGCACCGTCGACCACCGCGCCCCCGTTGCAGCCGAGCAGCACCAGGTCGGCCGGGTCGAGGCCCAGCAGGCGAACCTTGTTCTGCAGGCCCGTCACCGTCCGGCCCGAGGCGACCATGGCGCGCGCACCGGCCTCGCGGATCGCGGCGAGCCCCCGCCGGGTGGAGGGGAGTAGGTCGTGGGAGCTGGTGAGCAGGGTGCCATCCATGTCGAACGCGACGAGATCGAAATCCACGCACCCAGCCTAGGAGACGCCCGGTCCGACCACCGGGGCGCCCGGACGCGGTGCGCGG
>JAACJX010000001.1 GCA_014237545.1 Ardenticatenia bacterium
AACGTGGTCACCCTCTACCGCCGAGCCCCGGCAATCCCTTAAGAAGGAAAGAAACCGCAGATTTCGCAGATTTCGCAGATTTAAAGAATGCAATCTGTGTAATCTGTGTAATCTGTGGATTCTTATTCTTCCGTGATCTCGATCGCGCCCTGGCGAAAGTTATCGGCTCCACCCAAAACTTTATACTTCAATCCGTAGGCTGATTCCACGTCGTTGAGCGCGCGGAACTCGTGCGTCACGCCGTAGCCGGAGCCGATCTCGTCGAACAGGATCACGTCGCCCGGCTTCAGGTGATTGGCCAGCATGGTCAGGACGTAGAGCGTCGCGCTGTAGAGATCGGCGTCGAGGTGAAGCACCGTGCGCCGAGTCAGGGGGAAGCGCCGGACGAAATCGACCATGGTCTCCTGGAAGTAGCCGATCTCATAGCTGACTCGCGGGTCGTCGATCTGCGGCACCTGTCCCCCGGCCGAGAAGGTACCGGGCGGCAAACCCACCCACGACTCAGGCAGACCGGTGAACTTGTCGAAGCCCACAAAGCGCGCTTCCGGGTGCGTGTTGTGCTCGGCCCACCAGCGCAGCGACTCNCCAAAGAAGACGCCAAACTCCAGGAAATCGATTGCCCCGCTCAGGCCGTGGGCATCGATCAGGTGCTGGTACAGCCCATAGCGCGTGGGGAAGTCGGGCGCGCCGGCGGCCCGCGTGCGGCACCACTCGTTGAATCTGGGCATGTAAGATGCCTTCAGGAACTGCTCGCCCAGCGACCGGGTGAGGTCGTACAGGCGCGACTTGAACGTCGGCCGCCAGGCGCGAGCCACCTCGGCCGATGGGGATGTAGATGTATTTCGATTCATATTTATCGTAGAAGCCATAACGAGTTCGCTAGTATACCATAGACAGACAGAACAGCAGCGACAGAATCATCCTCCACCTCGCCCACCAGCCCGACCGATCGGAATACGATTGCCCTACCCTTCTTGGCTGGCTCTCTGAGCAGCGTTACAATCCGCACAGATAAGGCAATTGAGCGAAAAACAATTATGAAACGATTCGGCCGAAAGGGGCAGCTGGCCATGCTGCCAGACTGGATTAGCAACAAGCTGGACGTTCACCTGCTGGAGACGNACAGGTTGCTGGAACTGGCGCNGGCGGCCACCCCGCCGGGAGCGCGCGTGCTCGATGCCGGCAGCGGCGAGGGGCAGTACCGCCACTACTTCACTCACACCCATTACACCGGCGTCGACCTGGCCGTGGGGGACGTCCAATGGGACTACAGCGGGCTGGATACACAGGCCGACCTGTCGCGGCTGCCCTTTGCCGACGACAGCTTCGACACGGCCGTCTGCTTCCAGGTGCTGGAGCACGTCAACGAGCCGGCGAAAGTCATCAACGAGATCGGCCGGGTGCTGCGGCCCGGCGGGCGTTTCNATCTGTCGGCCCCGATGGCCTGGCACCAGCACCAAAAGCCGCACGACTTTTTCCGCTACACGTCTTATGGCTTCACTTACCTGCTTGAGAATGCGGGTATGCGCGTGGTGGAGATGCGGCCGTGGGGCGGCTATTTCTGGTTCCTGTCCTACAACTTCCAGATGATGCACGACCGCCTCTTCCCGCGGGGGGATAGCGATCTGGCTTATCTGCTCAAGTTACCGCTCATCTTGCCCGTCTATCTCATCTTCTTCATTCTGCTGCCCCTGCTGCTCTTTTACCTCGACCGGCTGGACAAGGTCAAGGATCACACGCTGGGCTGGGCCTGCATTGCCGAGAAACTGCCGACCGATGAACACGGTCCAACGCCTGTTTAGCAACACCTTCCTGGCCCTCATCAGCCAAATCGTCGTCAAAGCCAGCAACAGCGTGCTGTTCATCCTCATCGGCCGCTGGCTGGGCCCGGCCGATTCAGGCATCTTCAGCCTGGGCACGACTTACTTCACGCTGGTCTTTGGCCTCTCCGCGTTGGGGCTCCACGAATTGCTCGTGCGCGAGCTGGCCCCACGCCGCGAGCAAGGCCGCCGCTACTTCGCCAACTACCTGGCTCTGCGCGTTGTGCTGGCGACCGTCACCTATGGGTTGCTGCTGGCCGGGCTGCGACTCTTCATGCCCTATTCGGAGGTGACCAATCAGGTCATCCTGATCCTGGCCTTGGCGGCCATCCCCGAAGCGGCATTCAGCATCAGCCAGTCACTGTTCGAGGCTCACGAGCGACTGACCACCCCAATGACGGCCGCGCTGGCCGGCAGCATCGTCAAGCTGGTGGTGGGCATCGGGTTGCTTTGGCAAGGGTATGGCGTCTTGGCCGCGGCCTGGGCCGTGCCCCTGGGCAGCCTGGTGGGATTGCTGGGCTTCCTGCCCGCCTTGCCGCGCCTGTTTCGGGCCACGCCGCAGACGTGGCCGGCGCGGCTCGATATTGGATTTTTGCGCGAGCAGCTCTGGGCCACGCCCAGCTTCTTCGTCATCCATCTGTTCTCGCTCGTCGACTACCAGACCGACGCCTTCCTCATCTCGCTCATGCTGACCGAGAGCGATCTGGGGTTTTACTCGGCCGCTCAAACCATTTTGCTAGGCTTCAACCTGATGCCCATTGCCATCCGCGCCGCCATCTATCCGGTGATGACCCGCTACCACCACGACGCGCCCGACAAGCTGGCCATCCTCTATGAGAAGGCGACGCACTATCTCTTCGCGCTGGTGCTGCCGGTGGCGGCGGGGATTACGATTNTNGCCTGGCCGATCATCCGGCTCATCTTCGGCGCGGAGTTCGCGCCGGCGGTGCCCGTGCTGCAGATCATGATCTGGGCCATCGTCTTCCTTTTCCTCAACGTGCCCAGCGCGCGCCTGTTGCTCATCAACAACAACCAGCGACAGGCCAGCACTATGTTCGGCATCGCCATGGCAATCAACGTCAGCCTGAACCTGTTGCTCATCCCGCGTCTGGGCATCAGCGGCGCGGCCATCGCTCGCACGGCATCGAACCTGACGCTCTACGTAACCTTCCAGGTGTTCGCCAACCGGCATATCATGCCGTTGCGCCTGGCGCCGATGCTGATCCGGCCGCTGATCGCCACAGTGGTAATGGCGGCCGTCATCTGGCCGCTGCGGGAAATGCTCGTCCTGCCGATCCTGGCCGGCGCGGCCGTTTATGGGATTGCGGCCCTGGTGCTGGGCGTCTTCCCGCGACAGGATCTCGCTTATTGGCAACGTCTTCTTCAGTTCCGATCTTGATGTCCAATGCCCAGTTCCATCCGCCAACTCGCCCGCCAGTTATTACCCAAAGCCCCGCTCATCCGCGCCTGGGCCGCTTATTCGCGCCGCAAGGCCGGCCGCGCCGCTGGCATCCTGGCCGCCGCCGGCGATTCGCCCGCGTGGCTGGGCCTGGCGGATCTGGCGGCCTTGCAAAATGAATATCCGCTGCGGCCCTCCACCTATGCCACCGGCGTGGCAGAGATGGAACGTGTCGCCCGCGGGCGGGTCCGCGAAATGCTGGCCCCNGTGCGCGGCGAGGCGGATCACCTGAACCGNTTTCTGGACCTGGGCATGTGGGACGGCACNAGCTGCTACCTGCTGGAAGAGATGGGCAAAACGGCCGTCGGCATCGACATCCGCGCCGATGGGCTGACCGATAAAGCGCGGGCCAGCCGCGCCGAATTCCTGCAAATGGATGTGGCCGGGCTGGCCTTTGCCGACAGTCGCTTCGACTTCCTTTTTTCCTACAATTCGATGGAGCATTTCCCCNACCCGCCACGGGCGCTGGCCGAGGCGTGGCGTGTCACGCGGCCGGGGGGCTACATCTATTTCAATTTCGGTCCGATCTACTACTCACCTCGTGGAGCGCACCTGTATGACGCCATTTCCGTCCCCTATTGCGAATGCCTGTTCACCAAGGAAACGATGGACGAATTCGCCCGGCTGAACGGTCTGACCCTGACGGAGTATCGCTGGATGAACGAGTGGCCCCTAAGCCGCTACCGGGCGCTGTGGGACGAATGGCAGGATCGATTGGAACGAGTTAGCTACTACGAAGTCTTCAATGCCGACCACGTCGATCTGATCGCGCGTTTTCCGACCTGCTTCAAGCACAAGTCGGCCAACATCGAGGACTTCATCGTCTCCAACATCGAAGTCCTATTCCGCAAGCGTGCAAGTGATAAGTAGACCGTTCGGGACGGCCTGACAGGCTCAAATCACCCGCTTTTCAGGCTAAATCAGCCTGAAATACCCCAAATGGGTGATTGAATCACCGGCCTGCCTTGTCTATACTCCTCATCGTACAAACACTCGTAGATTCTAACTTGTGTGAGGAGATCAGTATGTCAAAAAAAGTTTTGCCCGTATTCGCTATACTCATCATCGTTTTGGTGAGCGTCAGCATGGTGGCAGCTCAGAACGCCCTGCCGGGCTCCGGTTGGCTCTCCGGCCAGCAGATTCAGAACCTGAGCGAGTCCTCCAACGCTTCGATCGTTTTCACCGCCTATGACCAGCAAGGCAACCCGACGGGCTGCGGCACGCAGAGCGCCCCTCCCGGCGGCTCGGTCAACTACCTGACCAACAGCAGCTGCAATGTCCCGGCGGGCTTCGTCGGTTCGGCCGTTGTCAGCGCTGACCAGCCGATCGCCGCGATCGTCAACGTGGTCAACAGCCCGACCGGCCGCGCCGGTGGCATGTACCGCGGCACCGACGGCGCCGATGTGGCCAACAACATCGCCTTCCCGCTGGTCAAGAACAACTTCAATAACCGCAATACCACGCTGTATATCCAGAACGCCAGCACCAGCCCCAACAACATCACCGTCAAGTTCACCATCGGCGGCAATGACTATAACAAGGTCTACAACAACGTTCCCGCCAACGCGATGGTTGTTGTCACCGGCTCAGACGCCAGCGCGCCAACCGGCCAGTTCGGTAGCGCGACGGCCACCGGCACCGGCCCGCTGGCCGGCACGGCTCTGGAGCACCAGATCAACGTCCCCGTGGGCGACAACCTGCAGGCCTACACCGCCTTCACGCCCAGCAACTTCGATGACCTGGCCTACTGCCCGCTGGTTCGTAACGGCCACACCGCCGCCAACCAGACGACCGGTATCCAGGCCCAGAACGTGAGCGGCGCGGCGCAGACGATCCAGGTGGTCTACTCCTACCGCGTCGGCAACGGCCCGACCCAGACGAAGACCGTCACCAGTGGCAGCATCGCCCCGGGTGCCTCGGCCAACTTCTTCTCGGCTGACGCCGCGGCTGGTATTCCGGCCGGCGCTTTGGGCGCGGCCACGGTGAAGGGTATGGGCGGCGGCAACATCGCCGTTATCGTCAACGATGCTGGTTACAATGTCAACCCGCAGCGCCAGACGGCCTACACCTGCTTCCCCGACAACTCCAAGTCGAACAAGATCGCCTTGCCGCTCTACAAGGAATACTTCAACGGTAACACCGCTGGTATCCAGATCCAGAACGCTGGCGCCGCCGGCGCGACCGTCACCCTGAAGTACACGAGCACGGTTGGCAACAAGGTCGTGACCTTCTCGCACAACACCCCCATCCCCGCGGGCGCCAGCGCCACCTTCTTCGGTGTGTCGCAGCTGACCGCCCCGGCGGGCATCACCGTCGTCAGCGGTAACCGCGCTGACCTGGTCGGCACCTACGGTGGTGTGGTCATCACCTCCGACCAGCCGGTTGTGGCCATCGTGAACGAAGGCCCCGGCGCTCTGAGCGGCGCGGCCTCCACGCAGGATGCCAAGCTCTACGAGGGTTTCAACCAGTAAGTTCCGGCTCACAATAAGAAGCTAAATAGAAGCCACCTTAGGGTGGCTTCTATTTTTTGGGCGTTACAGGTAGAATGTTAGCCATGCGATCGAGAATCCATCACCCATCATTGATTTCCCTGCTCGCCATNATGGCGGCAATTTTAGTGTTGCTGGCTGCCTGCGGTTCCGCCACGCCACAAGCGGCCCCGACTGTGGAGACTGCGCCNGGGCTGGAAAGCGCCCCGGCCGGNGATTCGGCCTTGCCGACGATGCCGCCGGCCGATGCGCCCGTCGAGGGATACCCGGCGCCGACCGCGGCCGTCCCGGCCGATCCCTATCCCGATGGCCAGCCGCCCACCGCGGCGCCGACCGTTACGCCTGTCTCCTATCCTCTGGCGGAAGAGGTGTTCCAGGAGCCGCGCTTCCGCATCGACCAGCCGGTGTCCGTTAGCACGACCGAGATCACCGGCCAGTCGCCGCCGGATACGATGCTGGCCATTGTCGATATCACCTATAACGGCGCGCTTCTGGGATACGCGCGCAGCGATGGCGATGGCCGCTTTTCCATCCCGGTCACCGGCCTGGTAGAGGGTAATCGCATCGGCCTGGGCATCGGCGAACTGGCTCCGGGCCAGACCATCGAGCAGATGGCTGAATTTTACTTCCCCTATCGCGGTGAGGGATTTATGAACATCCCCAATCTGGGCATTTACTTCGACACCGCCCTGGTCACCCCTTAGTGTAACCGTCGCCGGCCCCGCAGATAGATATCTTGCCGGGGCCGGCGCTCCTTCTCCATGGCCATCCTCATCGCCGGCTTGCCTGTCCTGGCCGTCATCCTGGTCGCAAACCTTGTCGCCGCGCGCGGCACGGACCGGGCCCGGATCGCCTTCAATCTTTTCCTGTTTCTCGCCAACCTTGCCCTTCTCCTGACCGGTCTGGCTTTGCGCTTCCTGCCGCTGGATAGGGTTAATTGGCCGGAAATGGGCCTGCAACTGATCGACCAGGGACTGGGCAGCATCACGCTGATCGGCATGGGGCTGTGGGGCATGCTGGTGAGCCTGAGGCGCGTGCGGCAATGGCTCGGCCGCCTTCTGCCGGCGCTTGAGCCGGAGTCGCCCGTCCACACGTTGGCCCTGGCCACAGTGGGCTATCTGATGGGCAACGCGGCCATTTCGTTTTCGCCGGGCGCTCTCGACGCGCTGGCCGA
>JAACJX010000494.1 GCA_014237545.1 Ardenticatenia bacterium
AGGCGCTCGATACCGGCGGTGTTTACCCGCTCGAGCATCTCCTGGACGCTCAGGCCTGACTGAGGATGGCGGAAGTTGGGGATGATGATGGCCAGTGGGGCCAAAACAAACGCTCGCTCGGCGATGTGCGGGTGAGGGATGGTCAGATTTTCGTCAGAGATGGTCAAATCATCGTAAAAGAGGATATCTATATCGATCAGGCGCGGCCCCCAATGGCGGGAGGGCTGGCGGCCTAACTCCTGTTCTATCTTCTTGATCCGGGCCAGCAAATCATGCGGCGACAGCGAACCGACGGCGGCTACACAAATATTGAGAAAGGCAGGCTGCTCTGTCTCACCCCACGGTTCGGTGGAATAGACAGGTGATAGCGCAGTGATTGTTAAAAATTTTTGCAGCTCGCTGACCGCGCGCTGGAGATTCGTATATCGATCCCCAAGGTTTGACCCCAGACCCAAATAGATTCGATTCATAGACATCACCGCCGTATAAATAACTATTCCCTGTTAACGATGCCCAATATGACGCACTGCATTATTATGCACATTTATAACACGGTGCGTCATAAGTGTCAACGGAGTATTGACCTGTAAAAAGCGTGGTTAATTCGAAATATCAGGTTTGAAAAGTTAGAATAGCGCCATGTATAGAGCGCATGCTTTGCTGGGCCTCGTGATTGCCGCCCTCCTATTGCCGACCATCAACGCCAGGGCGGCCCAGACTTATACTTACGTCGTGGAGCCGGGGGACATGTGGACGGCCTTGTCGATGCGTTTCGGCGTGAACGCGGCCGAGCTTATAGCGTTGAACCCCCACTTTAATACCACTCGCCAGCCGGCCATCGGCGCGACAATCACCCTACCGGATCGGGCAGTCGAGCGCTCCGGCCGGCTTGAGCGCGACAGCAACCCCACCCTTCTTGAGCTTGCCCTCCGGAACAATGTTTCACCATGGGCCCTGACGACGATCAATGGTCTGGATTCACCATACCAGCCCACATTCATGCGGCCGCTTTTCGTCCCGGGCGATGGCGTCATCCGCGATTTGCCGCCGGGAGTCGACTCTCTGGAGTTGTCGCTGGCTCCGGCGANGCCGGGCATGGCCCTGGGGCTGCGTGGAACCTATCAAGATCAACAACGTTCCCTCCGTGGCCAGCTGGATGGGCTGCCGATCTCCATAGCCGTCGAGGGTGAGCGTTTCGCTGGTGTGGTAGGCACCGGCGCTTTTTACGCCGGCGGCGAACCTGAACTGGTCCTGATGGCCGAAGACGGGCCCGCCTGGGTTCAGCCCTGGTCGTTCGCGGAACGGGAGTGGGTCTATCAGGAGTTGACGTTAACCGGTGAGGCGGCCCAGATCGATCAGCAGGCTCGCGACGAAGAACGGGCACGGTTGCGAGAGTTATGGACGCAGGTTTCGCCCGAGGCGTTGTGGCAGGGGGTATTCATTACACCCGTATCCGATTTTCTGGAGGTCTCGGCTGGCTACGGCGCGCGCCGCTCCTACAATGGCGGACCTTACCTTTCGTATCACGAAGGGGTCGATTATAGCGCCTATGGCGGCACGCCAGTCATCGCGCCGGCCGCGGGAAAAGTCGTTCTGGCCGAGCCGCTCTACGTCCGTGGTGGAGCGGTCATCATCGACCATGGCCTGGGGATATTCACCGGCTACTATCACCTCTCGGCCGTACACGCCTCGGCCGGTCAATCCGTCCTGCCGGGGGACGTGGTGGGAGAAGTGGGCACGACCGGCCTTTCAACCGGCAATCACCTCCATTGGGATCTGCTCATCAACGGCATCTGGGTGGACGCGGCCGCCTGGCAGGAGCAGCGGATGGATTGCTGGCTCCTTGAGGGGCTGGGGCGACCGTGCGCCACCGCGCCGGCGAACTGACCACCTACTCGTCTACAACGGATCGATCGCCGAAATCGAATAATTCCCCGATAGAGCGATGGAAATAGTTCTGGCGAATGGCGCCGGCGAAGACCGGCCCGGTGGATAACACGACCAGCTTTGACCAATCAGACAGCGACTGGGGAACCGTGTCCGTGGTCACTATCTCCTTAATCTGGGGCACGGCTTCCAGCCGCTCCAAAGCGCCGTGGAGAAACACGCCATGGGTACAAACAACACAAATCTCCTCCAGACCGTAATCCATCAGCAACCGCGCCAGTTCGACGATCGTCCCGCCGGTCGCGATCTCGTCATCGTGGATGATCGCCCGCTTGAAGCCCGATACTTGGCGGCCAATCAGACCGCTGTATTGCACACGNGTATCATCGATACGCGTCTTGTTGGCCGTCGCCACCCCCAGTCCTAGCATATCGGCAAAGCGGGCCGACGACTTGGCGCTACCCATGTCGGGCGACACCACCACCGTATCCTCGGCGCTGTATTGCCGCGGNCGGAAGTATTCGGCAAACAGGCCNCGCGCGGTGAGTGGATCGGCCGGCATGCTGAAGAAGCCGTGGACCTGCGGAGAATGGAGCGTCATGGTCATGATGTGGGTTGCGCCGGCGGTGCTCAGCAGATCGGCGACCAGACGAGCCGTGATGGAGATGCGCGGCGCATCCTTTTTATCCGAGCGCGCGTAGGAGAAATAAGGGATGACCGCGTGAATTTCCCGCGCCGCGGCGCTCTTGGCAATGTCGAGCATCATGAGTAATTCGACAAGATGATCGCTGACCGGTGGAACAAGGGATTGCACGATATACACCACGCGCCCTCGGACGCTCGCTCCTAGTTGTACGAACAGATTGTCGTTGCTGAAGCGGGAAACGTGCGTTTCTTCCAGGCGCACGCCGAGATTATCCGCAATGGACCTGGCAAGCTTCGGATTAGACCGACCGGCGAACAAGCGAACGTCGCTTTGATCAAGGGACTGATTTACGGGTTGGACCAAGTGGCTCATCATTCCTCCCTCCAGGGGTGAATCAGGCGCAGCGGCCTGCTGAGAACTTCAATTATCTGCGCCCTGAAATGGCAAGCAAGGGTGAATTAGAGGAATTTTCACGCCAATTACCATGACTATCCCGGCCTAAAACCGGGCATCGACAGCCAGAGCGCTTTTCAACAGGTGCCTATACCGCGCCTGGGATACCTCCACTGCTCCGAGGCTCGCCAAATGCGGCGTTTGAAACTGCACGTCGAGCAACGTAAAGCCGTGCTCGCGCAGGCGCCTGACCAGGTAGTACAACGCGACCTTGCTCGCGTTGGGTCGCGCGCTGAACATGCTCTCCCCGGCGAAAAGGCCCCGCAGGCTGACGCCGTACAGTCCACCGACCAGCTCGTCGCTCACCCAGCACTCGACGCTGTGGGCGAAACCCAGTTCGTGGAGCCACGTGTAGGCCTCAATAAGTTCGTCACTGATCCAGGTCTCTTCCCGGCCCGGCCCGGGCGCGGCGCAGGCTACCATCACATCAGTGAAGGCGGTGTCGAAACGCACCTCATACTTTCCGGAATGAATGANGCGCGTCAATGAGCGTGACGTATGCAGCTTATCCAGGGGTAAGATGGCCCGGGGGTCTGGCGAGTACCAGTATATTTGCCCATTCTCATCGGCCATAGGGAACATCCCCTGGGCATAGGCCGTCAGCAGCAGTTCGGGCGTCAGGTTCATGGGTATTCCACCACCATACAAGAGAATCAGCGCTTCGAATTGGCCGCGCCTCATTCACTAAAATTTTTGTTCTGCGTGCTTTGGCCTATAATTCTCTCCAACCCTACGTTATGGAACAAGTGCACCATGTATGATGTTACCTCACTGCGCCGCGAGGAATTTCCCAATGCGGCTAATTTGACCTACCTGAATCACGCCGGCATATCCCCTATCCCCCAACGCACCAAACGCGAAGTGCAATCGGCCATTGAAAAGCTGAGCGAAGACCCAAATGCCTTTTTCGGCAAGTACGCTCTTCCGGCCTTCGTGGACATCCAGGAATNCCTGGCCCGATACATCAACGCGACCTCGCCCATGGAAATAGCCTTCTCCACGACGACCAGCGCGGCCCTCAACGCGGTCGCCCAGGCTGTCGATTGGCGGCCGGGCGACAATATTTTGTTCTGCGATCAGGAGTTTCCCTCGAATGCCTACCCGTGGATGAGTCTGTCGCGAGACGGCGTCGAGAGCCGGCTCGTTCCCACCGATAACGGCGGGCTTACTCTACGGCAGGTAATGGCCCATGCCGACGGGTGCACTCGCGCCGTTGCCGCTAGCGCAGTGCAGTTCTTCTCCGGCCACCGCACAGACCTGGCCGCCATCGGCCGGTTTTGTCGCGAGCGCAACATCCTCTTCATCGTCGATGCCATTCAGGCCATCGGCCACATGGCGTTTGACGTGCAGGCGATGAAGATCGACGTCCTGGCCACCGGCGGGATGAAGTCGCTGCTGGCGCTGCCCGGCGCCGGTTTCATCTACGTGCGCGACGAGGTAGCCGCGTCGATGCAGCCACGACTCATCCACGGCAATTCAACNATCGACTACATGCACTGGTTGGCGTATGACCTCAGCCCACAACCGGGAGCTGCCCGACTAGCCAGCGGCACGCCAAACGTCCCGGGTGTCCTCTCGATCGGGGCCAGCCTGTCGCTGCTCAACGAGCTTGGTCCGGCGAACATCGACGCGCATACAACAGCGCTGACGNATTATGCCATCAATGCCTTGACGCGCGAGGGGTACGAAGTCATTACGCCGGCCGACGCTGCCGGGCCGNTCACGACGTTCCATTCACCGTTTGACAGCGAAACGACCGACCGGCTTGTCCAGTACTTGGCCGACAGGCAGGTCGTCGTCTGCAAACACCTGGACGCCGGNCGCAAAGCCTACGTGCGCGCTTCGGTCCATGGCTATAACACAACGGCCGACATCGACCGGTTGGTCGAAGAGATGCGCGGATTCGCTAGTTGAAATCGACGCGGGGTTCGTGGTCCTGGCTGCTCTCCCACCACTGGCGGATNCGGCCGCCGATGGGCCGGCCGATGATTCGCTCCAGATCGTAGACGACTTCCCACAACCGGGCGAAGTCGACGCCTGTGCCCAGGCCGACCTTGAAGGCCAGAAAAACCAGGTCCTCAGTGGCCAGATTGCCGGCCGCGCCGGGCGCAAAAGGGCAACCGCCCAGCCCNCCGACGCTGGAATCGAAAGTGCGAATGCCCGCCTGTAACGCGGTGGTGGCGTTGGCCAGCCCCAGCGCCTGTGTATCGTGCAGGTGAACGGCCANNCGCTCGATCGCGATGCGCCGGGCGGTCATATCGATGAGGCGGCCGACGGAGAGNGGGTCGGCGTGGCCAACCGTGTCGGCAATGGCGATCTCGTCCACGCCCCAATCAGCAATTTCCTGCACGACAGCCAGCGTCTTGAGCGGCGAGACGACGCCCTCGAACGGGCAAATCCAGGCCGTCATCACGTAGAACCGGGTCGCCACGCCATCACTTTGGGCGCGGAGGATCAATTGGCGGGCGGTGTCCAGAGCCTGTCGGGGGGTGTTATGGGTATTGCGCAGACTGAATGTCTCGCTGACGGCCGCACCGAAAGCCATCGAACGGCAGCCGCCGGCCAGCGCCCGATCGTAACCGCGCTCGTTGAATACGAGACCCACAAATTCAACGCCGCTCTCCTCATGCCGCGCGGTGACGCCGGCCATGACCTCATCGGCGTCAGCCAGTTGCGGCACAGCCTTGGGATGGACAAAGCTGGTCGCTTCGATGTGGCGCAGGCCAGCCTCAACCAGCCCGTCGATCAAGCGCTGTTTCTGCTCGGCCGTCAGGAGCGTTGCCTCGTTTTGCAACCCGTCCCGCGGTCCAACCTCGTAAATCTTCAGCAGATCATTCATCAGGCCGTCGGCATCAAATGCTTGCGGAAGAAATCAACAATCGACGTGTAGCAGAGCACCC
>JAACJX010000102.1 GCA_014237545.1 Ardenticatenia bacterium
CGCGTGTTCTCATTCGAGTTCGCCGCGCTGACGCTGACCCAATCCATATCTACCCTGGCGGGGGGATATATGCTGGACACGGCTGGGTTGCCCATGCAGGATGTGATGGCCGTCATGGCGGCCACGTCGGCCGTGACTACGCTCATGTGGGTTGCATTCCACCTGTCATATCGCCGGCCACTGAGAGAAGGGATTGTGCCTGTTCGTGTAGTCAATGAGCAAGCCTTGTAGAATGTTGTCCTCGGCCGCAACTAGTCAACACGAACCCAATCCGTTATTATCATTCTATGAACTCATCCGTCCCAATTTACCAGGAGCAACAGGCCTATCGGACGCTCCCACCGTTTACGTTACTTAGCATCGTTGGCACGCTGTTCGGCTGGTTTCTCGTGGTGTGGTGTGCAGTTCTGGGACGCCCGCTGGGGAACCTTAGCGTTCCTCCCTGGTTGGCGTTGGCCATAGGCCTGCCGCTTGGTATTTTGCTTCCTCTCGGCTATTTCCGGTTGAAAATGATCACCGAGGTTTATCNAGACAGGGTAGCGATTAAGAACGGGCTGTCGAGCGGGATAAATATCCCGATTGCCATTATTGCCAACGTTCAGAAACGTGATGACAATATCATGGGCGACTACAACGTNCGAAACGTGGGCAGCATATTGTCCACTCGTGTTGCCTATACGGTGGCGACGAACAACGGCGTGGAATTAACGCTGGATGATGGGCGGCAAATATTAATAGGCTCCGAAGACCCCAATGGCCTGGCAACGTCCATNCTCGACTCGTGGCGNGTCGCCCATCCGGAAGCGCTCGANGTTGGGGAGGCTGAATCATGACCAATACGGCCTTATTCCGCGAAGTTCAACGATGGCGGGATGTGTGGTGGGTCATGGCCCTGGTCTTCGGCCAGGCTACATTGCAGTGGTGGATATTCTTCACACAGATAGTGCGCGGGTCTCCGGTTGGCAATAATCCCGGATCGAATGAGTTCGTTCTCGTTTTCTGGTTCATTTTTGGCGTGTGTTTCCCGGCCTTCTTCTTTTGGCTGCACATGGTGGTCGAAGTGATACCGGGAAAGGTCATCATACGCTATCGCCCCTTTATCGAACGCCAGATACCCATTGAGGAAATCGCGCATATCGAGCCCCGCGCCTATCGCCCGCTCAGGGAGTTCGGCGGCTGGGGTATTCGCGGCTGGAATGGCCGCGTGGCCTACAATGTGACCGGCAACACCGGCGTGGAATTGACCCTCATCAATGGCCAGCGCGTGCTCATCGGAACGCAGCGGGCAGGGGAAATGGCCAGCGCAATCTATAAGATTTGGAGTAGTCCCAGGTAGGTAACGGCATAACACAACCACTTGGGAGGAGATGGCCGCATCATGGACAAAAACGAAAATGTAATCGTGGGTATTTTCGAAGACCGCGAAGCCGCCGAGCAGGCTATCCAGCGCCTGAAGCAGTGGGATAAATCCAGCGCCGACGTCAAGCTGGGGGCGGTAGGCCTACTCTACAAAGAGGGGCAGGAAGTCAAGTCCGTGATAAACCGCCACGGCGAGCGCGGCCTCAAGCTCGGCGCTCTGGTAGGGGTAATTGCCGGGGTATTGACCGGCGGGTTGGGGTTGATCGGCGGCGCGGCTGCCGGCGGCCTGGTGGGTGGCGTCGCTGGATCTTTCTTCACAAAATCGCTTAACCTTAACGAGGCGGAATGTAACGCTATCGGCCGGGAATTAGATATCGGGAAGGCGGCGGTGGTCGTCACTTGCGCCGAGCACGAGGTCGTCCCGACTCGCAACACGCTCGAGAGAGCCGGAGGCGTTGTTCGACTCTACNTCGTGCCGGCCGAAGCGATGGAGGAAGCGGTTAGATCAGTGAACGCCGATGATTTTGGGAAGATGGCCTGAAGACCGGCGCCGTGCTAGGTCATTCAGGGCCTGCCGCGAGATACACATTCCGGCAGGCCTTTTCGTTATATAATGAGAGTGTATTCACGGCGATTAGCATGAGCTGGCAAACCCTTCTGGCTGCCTTTCTTCTGTTCCTGATTGTCCTGGTAGTAGTGGTCGTATTTATACCAGCCTACCTGGAGCGACTGGCGCGCGTTAATGCGACGCAGCGCGATCATTATCGCCGGGAGCTGCAAGACCTTGACCGCGAGGAACGGCGTCTCGAACGCTTGCTGGCCCCCTATAGACGCGCCCAGTCGGAGGCCTATCAAGAAGCCGTCGGCCAAGTGGACGCGCAATTGGCGTATATAAGGACAGAAATAGATGCTCTCGCGCTGCTACTGGACTCCCTGCAATGCCCCCAACTTTTCGATTACCTCCTGCCTATCCAGCATTTCGCCATAGCTCCCGGCCACGTTAAAGCCATTTGGGACGATTCAAGAAACCTGAAACGCGTCAAACTACAATTCGAAACGACCAGCGGCCATGTTGTCAGGGCGAGAGAGGCATTCGACCATCTNACGAGTATGCCCACCCGCCTGCGCGCGCAGCGCGACGTCCTGGCCCAGCGTATGGGATCCTTGGAGAGCATGGTGGCGCGGGAGAGAAACGCGGGCATCGAGGCTCTGGATGACTTCGCGCGCGACGGCGCCACAGTTCGTCGCTTGCTGGACGAAGCCGGGCAGGCCACCGGTCAGGAGCTGGCCCTGACCGAACTGGATGCTGTAGCTCTGGCCCTGCAACAGGCCGGAACAACTCTCTCCGAGGCTGAATTGCGGGCGGCCGAACTGGAGCGCGAGCGTGTAACCATCGATCGTCGTGTCCGGCGCGCCGCCACCGAGTTGGACAGTGCTCAGGCGACGGCCAAGTCAGGCCAGGATATGGATATCGTTCCCCAAGTTCGGCCGATTTTGCGCCGCGCNGCGGCGTTGCTCAATGAGAGCGCCCACGAGCACCGGGCCAGGCGCGAATTCAACGCTGCCGGCGCCGACGTGACCACAGCCGTGCAACTCATTACGTTCGGCCGCGACCTGCAGCTGGCGCAAAAGCAGATCGCGCTGCTTGGCGAGCGCGACGACGGCGCGAGCCTGGCCACGCCTATCGCTGACCTGAGGAAGGAGATGGCTGAGTTGCTGGACCATCTCGAATCGGAAGGGATGAATAGCCTTAGCCCGCTGGGGGATGCGGCCGCGGCCGGACGGGCTGCCCGCTTGCGGACGCGAGCCGATACGCTTGTTCGCCAGCAAGAGGCGATGATCGCTGAGTTGAGCCGCGAAGCTGCGCGTACGAAGGAGCAGTTGGAGCATGCCTGGATGAGAGGGCAGAACTTGCTCCCTCTATCGCCTGATGATCCACTGTACCGGCGTTATATGAACCTGGAGGCCAGGTTCGCGGAGGCCCAGCAGAAGCCAGCCGCGTTGGAGCAGTATCGCCGCGACGTCGCGGCGTTCGAAGGCGTTTGGGAAGCCTGGGTAGCTCGTGTTCAGGCAACGCGCGCCCTCGTCACCCGGATGCGCGAGTCGATACCCGGTTTGGTCGATGAGGCGCTGGCCCTCGCCGAGCCGTGGGCCTGCCTGATAGAGGACGTTAAGTTCATTCAGCAACGCGCGGCCGATTTTGAAACGCTCCGGGCAAGATTCAATGACAGCCACCTGCGCCGGGAGAGCGAATCGATTATGGAACAACTTGAGGCGGCGGATGGCGATATCGCCGACCGACTCAGCCGGCTGAGGGAACGTGCCGCGCGTCTGGCCTACNTNGANTCNGATGTNTCCCAGATCCTCGAGTTGGCGTCTGGCANTGACGGCCAACTGCCGGCCGACGACCCCGAGCGCCCGCGATGGGACAGGACGATCAGGCTCATCGACCACCACATCCGCTCGGCCCATGCGGCTGGCCATTATGAAGACGCTTCCGTGGCTCTGTTGCGAGCTGCCGAGGCAGCCAACAAGCTGGCTCTCTAGCCGATGGGTGTTCTNTTCGTCAAGATCAGGANCCTTTCGTTANCGATAAAGCTCCATCTCTGGCGGCCGGACNATCAACATGGAGCAGTGCGATCCTCGCATAACCTTGGACGANACACTACCATATAACCACCGGCGCAAGCCCGTGTGCCCATGAGTGCTCATCGCGATCAAGTCGATACCGTATAAGCGAGCAAACTCCTGAATTCGATCGACCGGCGTGCCGTCAAGGACAATGGTTTCCACCTCGCAATCTGACAGATCAAACCGGGTGACGACCTCCTTCAGATACGACTCGGCCGAGCGCCGCNTTTCATTCAAGAGCTTTTGCTCTGGTTCCGGAATATCCCAGTCCCAGGTGATGGCCACTTCTACCGGGTTTACAGGAACTATCTCGTTAACTCGCAGCAAGATTATGCGCGCGTTGACTGCTCGGGCCAGCTCCAAAGCAGGGGGAATAGCTTGCTCGGCCAGGAGCGAGCCGTCCAGGGTGATCAGAATACGCCGGATGGGTTCCTTCGACCGCGTCACGATCACCGGACAATCGACGCTGTGGAGCACACGCTCGGTGACGCTCCCANAGACAGCGCGCCGGATGCCCGTCTGCCCGTGAGTCGTCATCACGATCAGATCGACATCTTCCTCTTGCGCTGTGTCGACAATGCAACTGGCCGGGTCTCCCTCCAGAGCAACTGAGCGCACGTGGCAATCAGGGCAGTCATGGGCGCGGCGAATCATTTCCAGGTAATCGTACACTTCCCGGCGGCTGTCCTCGACCTCATATTGAGGCCATACCCAATCTGCCCCCGCAGTCATTGGCATTCCGGCATACGCGAGTTGAATACTACGCACCAACAATATCTCAGCCTGGAAGGCACGACCCAGTTGCATGGCTGCTTCCAGCGCCGACTCTGCCGTGAGAGAACCATCTAATGGAACCAGTATTTTTTTGAACATCATTTGCCTTCACTTGTTATTGGAAGTGCCATCATCGGCGAATCACCTCCAATTGCCCTGGTGTGATATCGGATGGACAAATGTNTTGGAGCGTTACATAGATAATCAATCGCGCCCTGTCTGTCTGGCGATTCCCTCCCACAAGCCTCATTCGGTGAGGTGCTCCATGCTACCTGATACCTCGGCCCGAACGGCACACTTGTTTTGCCGGCTAACCTGCTGGCGCAGGTTACACAATCAAAACCCTTCGTCACAACAGTGCGAACGGTTGGGCAGCCGATAAAATACCTCTTAGCATATACTATATTCACCCATTGCGCGGCAAGACAGTGATGGAAAGCACAAGTTCGATGTGATGAATGTCATTATCGCAATCCGTTGACAGAGTAATAGTACCTCTGTATTCTCATATCAAGCGCGCGACTATGAAACACGAATCAAGCACCATCCTCGTTACGGGTGCCAGTGGGAACGTGGGACGAGAGGTTGTAAAAGCCCTGCTCCAGTCCGACGTAACCGTGCGGGCTGCGTTGTATAAGTCAGAAGGGGACACGCCGCACGCTACCGGCGCGATTGAATACGTGCCTCTAGACTTTGGGGATAGCCGGACTTTTCCTGCCGCTTTTGAGGGCGTCTCGTCGCTGTTCCTCATGCGTCCGCCGCCGATCTCCAATGTAGAGCGCTACATTCGCCCGTTGATAGAGTATGCGGCCGGCAATGGCGTGTGCCACATCGTGTTCTTATCCCTGCTTGGGGCCGGTCAGAATTCATACGTACCCCATACACGCATCGAAGCGATGATCCAGTCATCGGGAATTGCGTACACGTTCCTTCGTTGCGGCTTCTTCATGCAAAACCTGGCCACTATCCATCGCGACGATATCGTTGAATACGATGATATTTTTATCCCGGCCGGCCGGGGCAAAACAGCATTCATCGACACGCGAGACATCGGCGAGATAGCCGCCCGGATATTAACCGAGCCGGAGCATGAGAATCAGGTCTACGCCCTAACCGGCAGCGAGGCCCTCGGGTATGATGAAGTAGCAGCGATATTGACGGACGCGCTGGGTCGAAAGATCACCTATAGTGACCCGTCGTTGCTCGCATTTGCCCGCCGCATGCGGTCGCGTGGCCACCCGCTGGGTTATATTGGCGTCATGGCCGGCATCTACCTTTCCACGCGCCGCGGCCGGTCCGCAACTGTTACTTCCACGGCGACCGAATTGCTGGGACGCCCGCCACGTACGCTGCGTCAATACGTGACGGATAACGTGACCATGTGGTCAAAGCCAGGGTCTTCTGTATAAGGCGCGTATTCAATCACGATGCTTTTTCTAGCCCCACTATGTGTATGACATCGATGATTTATCGCCTGTCATCTAAAATATGAACATCGCCAACAAAAGGCCGTTCACAATCTACCCCAGCCTCACTTTTTAATCCGCAACGTCGCCCCAAGGCGTGGTTTTTGATGACTTTAGCCTATTGATATGCTGAAACAGATGTGCTATTCTGTCACGGCTGAGGGGAGCTTCAACTTGTCACTGGAGATGTTATGGAACTATCCGATGCGAATTCTGAACTAGGCCAGGCTGTTTTTCATCTGGCCCAAAGCGCCGCCCATTTCACGGATGCGGATTTGGGGCAGCCCTACCAGTGGGGCGCGCATCGGGAAGGTGTGCGGTTCGCACTCATCGGGGCGATGCATGAATTGCGGACCCTGGCTGTCGCCATCGCTGATGAGCGCCGGCGCGCCGCCAACCCGCTCACCCGCGCCCACCATGCCCTTGCCCAATATCACGCCGCTTACCGCGATCTGGATGCCGGTTTACTGGGTCTCTCGACCGATGACGCCAACATACGCCCTGCAATGGGGGAATGGTCGATTCGTGATACCTTGCACCATATGGTTGGCGTCCAGCGCAACTTTTTTGCGCTGGTCCACTACGGGCTGCGGAGACAGCGAGAGGTAGGCGACTTAACGGCCAGGTTGCCTGAGGGCGAGACTGACCGGGTTCTAGGCGCGCAGGAAGGGTTGGGAAGTTTGAGCGCCAGCCCTGATATGGAGGATTTAATCCAGTACCACGCCCGGCTGCATGACCGCTCCTTGTCTGAGTTGGCTTCGATTGCAGAAGAAGAGATTGACGGGCCGTCCATTTGGTGGGAAGGAGAGCCTCTCTCGCTGGA
>JAACJX010000101.1 GCA_014237545.1 Ardenticatenia bacterium
CGGTTATTCCGGCGGGTATGGCATACGTCGACGGCCAGGAAATTCGTTTCATCCACACCGAAGTTTCTGATCCGGATATCGCGCAGTTGTTGACCGATATGATGGCCTCGCCGGTCCTCGTGGTCCCGGCGCTGGCCGAAGTTCCCGATTCGGCTTTGGCGACGGTTTATGTCTTCACCAATGGTCTGGAGGGTATGGGCCCGCTTGGCTTCCAGCCGGACGTATTTGACAATCCGCCTGGCACACCGGGATATACCCCGCTGCGGCGCATCCACCTCGTAACGTGGGCCGACCCCGCGGCAGCCGTGGAGATGAAATCGGCTGCTGACGTGCATGCCGCCATTGCCGACGGTCGCCTGACCGAGGAAGTTCCCGGTGTGGTGGTCAATATGCCGTTCGTGACGTGGNCGGACGGGCAGCGATAAATACGAAATACGAGATACGACCTGTGGAGGATGTGATGGCACAAGCAAGACATGCTAAGAAACAAACCAAGAGCGGACGTCCGGAATTGATCATCGCCCTGGTGTTCATCGGCGGCGCGGTTCTGCTCCTTGTGGCGGGGGCGCTGCTGGCCAAGCGGCCGGTCGAACTGGTCAGCGAAGGCGACATCGTTCGTGGCCGGATGCTCCAGGCCACCCATCAGATGGGCGAGGGCGCGCCGATCCCGTTCCTGCCGGAGAACGGGCCGCAGCCGAACGTGATGGTCGATGAGACCTTCCACGATTTCGGCCGCATCGGCCCGCAGGACGTGGTTACCCGCACGTTCGTTGTGCGCAACAATGGCGACGCGCCGCTGACCATCAGCCGTGCCTATACCACCTGCGGCTGCACGACGGCCGAGGTGTCGGCCGACGAGATCCCGCCGGGTAAGGCGGTGACTGTTGAACTGCGTTTCGACGCCGGCTTCCATGACTCGGCCGGGCAGACCGTNCGGCGTGGAGTCATCCTGGAGAATAACGACCCCGACCAGCCGCAGACGGAGTTGTGGGTGCAGGCGGAAGTGGAGAGTAATTAGGATAAGAATTACGACTGAAGAGATTAAGAAATACTTTTATTCCTTCGTCGAGAGGTGTTGAGGATTGATATGACCCGTATGTTGTTGGTTGCTGTTCTGTTGGCGACACTGGCGCTATCGGCCTGCGCGATCGAGCCGGAGATTGAGGGTCATGCTGGAATGGCCGCGCCGGCGGTTACGGCGGCGGGAGTGGCCGGCCACAACCATCCGATGGCCCCCCTGGAAGAGATGCCGGAGATGGTACGCGCGGCCGACGCGCGAACGCAGGAGGCCTATCGCTTCGCGACGGCCAACCCCGATGCGGCGGCCGAAGTGCCTTGCTACTGCGGCTGTGTCGGCCTGGGCCACGAGACGAGCTATGACTGTTATATAGCCGGAGACGCGGCCGCCGGCAGGTTGNAATACGATATGCACGCCGTGAACTGCACCGTTTGTGTTGATATCACCCAGGACCAGATGCGCATGATGGACAACGGCGACTCGCCGGACACGATACGCGCCTACCTGGCNGAGAACTACGCCAAGTACGGGCCGCCGACGGAAGAAATTACGAATTAGGAATTACGAATTACGAATGAAGAGCCAATTCAGACACTATCTCAAGTTAATCGCACTACTCAGCGCCGTGGTAGGGTTGGTGGCTTGTGGAGGCGGGGAGGTCGGTGACAGTGATGCGGCCGGTGTCCCGCCGAGGATTGCCCTAGAGGCCCAAACACTCGAATTGGGCAAGATGCCCAATGGGGAGATCGTTGAGCGCGAGGTGGTCGTTCGAAATGACGGCGACGCGCCGTTGGTGGTCAGCACGATCACGACTTCCTGCGGCTGCACGACGGCCGTGCTGGAGCCGATGACCCTCGCGCCGGGCGAGAGCGGCACGCTGCGCGTCACCTTCGATTCAGGCGCTCATGGGCCAGACCTTCGCGGGCTGATCATGCGCGAGGTGATGATCGCCTCAAACGATCCGGCGACGCCGGAAGCTGTGGTAGAAGTTAGGGCCGACATTCTGGCTCCGGTCACTGAGTAACCCCATTAGTTGGCGCATCGGGAGAGGGCGATCGCGCCCGCTGGTATCGACCTTGCCGGTGGGCGCGATTTGCTGCATACTGCCGGATAATTACCGTTTGCCCTAGTACCCATCCGAGCCAAAAACCGATGATCGATTATTACAATCAGCCCGCTGGTCGCCTTGAAAATGATCACCTCATTGTTGACTATCTGCTCGAGAGCGGTCCGCGCCTTGTCCGCCTCATCCCCAAGGCGCTGGGCGAGAACCTGCTGGCCGAGACGCCCGATTATGAGCTGGATTCGCCNCACGGCCGCTTCCATCTGTGGGGCGGCCACCGGTTGTGGCACGCACCGGAGACAGCCGCGCGGACCTACGTGCCCGACGACGGAGAATTGCGTGTAGTCAATTTAGAGAGCGGGGTCGCTCTGACGCGCGATGACCCGATCACCGGCATCCGCAAGGAGCTGGCCGTGACCCTGGCGCCCGCCGCGCCGCGCGTCCGGCTGATCCACCGGCTAACCAACACCGGGTTGTGGCCTGTAGAACTCGCGCCGTGGGCCATCACCCAGTTACGCCTGGGCGGGACNGCCGTCTTGCCCACGGGCGGGGCCATCGATCCGGAGGGGTTGCTGCCCAACCGGCAAATCGCNCTGTGGCCATATACCCGATGGGATGACCCGCGCTTCCGGCCGGGGGATGAAGCGATTGAGATAGTGGGAGTGGCCAACGACCNNCCGTTCAAGCTGGGCTACATGAACCGCGCCGGGTGGCTGGCCTATCGCTACGGCGACCTGACTTTCACCAAGCGTTGGACGCCCCAGCCGGACCGGCCGCACGTGGATTTCGGCTGNAACGCCGAGGTGTANGCCAGCGAGCANCACATCGAATTGGAGACGCTCGGNCCGCTGGCCCNCCTCGCGCNGGGGGAGACGGTGGAGCANGTGGAGGAGTGGAAGATAACTGTCAACGCGGAATCNGGCAATGAGCTAATTTAGCAGAACATTATGATATAATGCCCTCAATCGAGGCGTGGAGAGAAATTTGCCTGTGACAGATGAACACCTATTAAGCCGCATAAAAATAGACCCGAAGGTAATGGTTGGGAAACCCGTCATTGGAGGCACTCGCCTCACCGTTGAATACATTCTCAACCTGCTGGCGCACGGCGAAACGATAGAGAGNATCGTTCAGGAGTACCCTGGTCTACTCGCCGAAGACATTCACGCGTGTCTCCTTTTCGCTTCTCGCTCTCTCGAGTCAATTGAGTTCCTTCCTCTCATATCTGAACAAGCCTAATGCGCTTTCTGGTCGATGAAAACGCTGGGCCATCAGTGGCAAGATGGTTGCGAAATCTGGNTCATGATGTACTTTCTGTTTTCGAATCAGCACGCGGGCTCACTGACGAAGAAGTTCTAGCCCTGGCTCTTGCGGAANATCGCATTCTTATCACCAGCGATAAAGATTTCGGTGACAAGGTGTATCGTGAAAGATGGCCTCATCACGGGGTAATACTCTTGCGCTTACGCGACGAACGGACGGCCATGAAAATCATGGTTCTTGAAAAACTATTGTTTGAATACGATGATCGCCTGCCAGAGCATTTTGTTGTTGCCAGCGAGCGANGCGTTNGATTTGGGAGGTGACAGGAAGGATGGATTCGACAAATATTTCGGGTGAAAAAATTAATCCCATTATNGTTTACGGCCGNCCCGGCTGTCCCGGGGTGGGGCCGGTGCTGCGGCTGCTGGATTCGGCCGACGCGGCGTATGAGTACGTCGACATCCGCCAAGATCCCGACGCNGCCGCGCGNCTGCGGGCCATCACCGGCGGCTATGAGAGCGTGCCGACGGTTGTGCTGCCCGANGGTCGNGCGATGGTNGAGCCGGGNACGCTGAAGCTGCGCCAGGCGCTGCAAGANCAGGCTCCCGCNGGNGAGGNNTTGGTNACNACGACCGAGGCTGTCCGCGCCGGGCTGAGCAATCCGGTTTACNTNATCATGGCNNTGATCGCNCTGGCGCTGATCGTGGCGGTGCTCGTNTTCCAGTAAAATATATCCCGGATACTGGCCTGCCGCGCTCCCTNTGAGTTACGGTAGGCGCATGAGCAAGAAACAACCCACCACCCAGGACATTCCCCCACAGACGCAGAAAAACCAGCCCGGCCGCGAGACGCGCATGACGCCGCAGCCGGAATTCAAAGCGCCCGAATACCGTGCCGCGGGCAAGCTGAAGGGCAAGGTCGCCCTGATCACCGGCGGCGACAGCGGCATCGGCCGCGCCGTGGCTCTGCTCTACGCTCGCGAGGGCGCCGACATCGCCATCGTTTACCTGAGCGAGCACGACGACGCGCAGGAAACGCAGAGATTGGTGAAGGAGTTGGGGCGACGCTGCATCCTGATGGACGGCGANGCCGGCGACCAGTCATTCTGCCGCGCGGCCGTTCGCCGGACGACAAGCGAGCTGGGTGGGCTGAACATCCTCGTCAATAACGCCGCCGAGCAGCACCCGGAGAAGAAGTTCGAGGACATCGACGCCGAGCAGTGGGAGAAGACCTTCCGCACCAATATCCACGCTTACTATTACCTGACCCACGCCGCGCTGCCGCACCTGGGAAAGGGCGACGCCATCATCAACACGACGTCGGTCACCGCCTACCGCGGCAGCCCACACCTGGTCGATTACTCCGCCACGAAGGGGGCTATCGTCACCTTTACTCGCTCGCTGGCCATCCAGCTGGCGCAGCGCGGGACGGGTATCCGCGTCAACGCCGTGGCCCCCGGCCCCATCTGGACGCCGCTCATCCCCAGCACGTTCGACGCCAAAAAAGTCGATCAGTTCGGCGGCGACACGCCGATGGGCCGCCCCGGCCAGCCGGAAGAGGTCGCCCCGGCTTTCGTCTTCCTGGCCTCGGAGGCGGACTCTTCCTACATCACCGGGCAGGTGATCCACGTCAATGGCGGGGAGATCGTGAACGCATAGGAGAGGGTTTGTAGTGGCTCAGCTTTGAATAGAAGGGGGGGCGATAGAAGTGATTTCTGCCACTGGAATGGAAGAGGAATCTTTTGTCACAAGCGCCCGCATTTCATTGTGCTGCGCCGCGGCCTGGGCAATGCGCGCCAACGCAATGATTAAGATTGCTCCCGCCATGAACCAGACGCCCAAGGTGGCCTCGGAAACGAACATTGTGCTTGCGACGGCGACAAATAAGGCGGACAGAACAAGCAAGATCGTCATCAATAGAACCTCCAGATTTGATTTAGAATATACAAAGCCAGTATAACGCGCACGAACGGCTATAACGCCACAACTATTAATTCGCCCCTTCAATTTCGGGTCTTCTCTTGATCACCTCAATCCAATTGACATCCTCTCCCTATCTCTCTACACTTCGAATAAGTTATCCTGTTCATCGATAGCAAGGAGGCTGATCCTTTTGGATGCAATTGGGAGCAACACCGTCCTCGTATTCAACAATGATGGCCTGGGCAGCACGGATTACCGCGAGTTGCGCCACCGCCTGGCCAAAACCTACCTGACAATGATTCTGGACAACGGCTATTTACCCGCGGCGATCTGCTTCTACACGGACGGGGTGCGCCTCGCCTGCGGCGGATCGCCGGTATTAGACGAGTTGCGCCAGCTGGCGGAGCGGGGCGTGCCGCTGGTCATCTGCAAGACCTGCCTCGATTACCTGAACCTGGCCGAGGAGCGGCAGGTCGGCATCGTCGGCGGCATGGCCGACATCATCGAGGCCCAATGGCGGGCCGCAAAAGTCATCACGCTGTAAGTTGAGCCATGGCTACGATCGACC
>JAACJX010000097.1 GCA_014237545.1 Ardenticatenia bacterium
TCGCCCAGGATCGTGCGCAGCAGAGTGCTTTTGCCGCTGCCGTTGGGGCCGAGCAGCGCCACGCGGCCGCCCCGCTCCAGCTTGGCCGCCGCGGCGGTGAAGAGCGGCCGCTCGGGAAAGCCAATGACCGCGTCCTTCAGGCGCAGGACGACGCGCGCGCCGCGCTCGACCGCCCCCAGGCGAATGTTGAGCCGCGGCGGTCGGTTGCCCGGCGGCCGGAGGGCGCGGATGCGCTCGTCGGCTTCGTTGATGGTCAGCGTCCTGGCGCGGCCGCCCAGCTCGATCCAGCTCTGCCCGCCACGCCGCGCCTCGGCCATGGCCACCAGGCCAACCTGCTCGATCAGGGCCAGGTCGCGAGTTAACTGGCGCAGGCGGCCCTTGGCGATATCGGTCTGCCCGCCGGCGATGTGCTTGCGAATGAAGTCGGCCTCGGCCTCCAGTCGCGCCTTCTCCTCGTTATAGAGACGTTCGGCGCGGTCCCAGGCCTCCTGCCGTTGGAGGACATAGGCGCTGTAGTTACCGCGAAAGGCGCGGAGTTCAGCCGGGCCGTCCCCGCCGGACGGGGTGAGCTCCCAGACGCGGTTGACAACCCGGTCCAGGAAGTAGCGGTCGTGGCTGACGATGATCAACGCACCTTCCCAGCGCCGGAGCGTGCCCTCCAGCCATTCGATGGCGGCCATGTCAAGGTGGTTCGTCGGCTCGTCGAGGATGAGCAGGCCCGGTTTCTCCAGCAACAGGCGACCGAGCAGCACGCGGGTCTTNTGGCCGCCGCTGAGGTGCAGCAGCGGCGTATCCCATTCCGACTGCTCGAAACCGAGGCCCTGCAGCACGCGCTTGATCTCGACCTGGTACTGGTAGCCCCCTTCCCGCTCGAATGCTTCCTGCAGATCGCCATAGGAAGCCAGCAATTCTTCGGAATAGGCCTCAGCCATGGCCGCCTCCATCGCTTGCAACTCGGCCTCGCGGCGGCGCAGATCGGCAAAGGCGGTCAGCATCTCCTGGTACACCGAGTTATCGCGCCCGGCAAAGGTCAGCACCGCCTCTTGCCGCAGGTAGCCGATAGTCAGGTCAGCGGCCGTGTCGACGCGGCCGGCGAGCGGCTCCAGCAGCCCGGCCAGCGCCAGCAGCAGCGTCGTCTTGCCCACGCCGTTCGGCCCGACCAATCCGATGCGATCGCGGGCCTCGATGGCGAGTTCCAGGTCGTGGAAGAGTTCGGCCGCGCCGTAGGCGTGGCTCAGTTGGGTCGTCGTCAGGACGGGCATGATTGCCTCTCATTCTACCGGCAGAATGGATTTTGTACGAGATCGGCAAGCCGGGCTTTAGCCGGTTAGCATATCAGCGGCGAGATTTATCCCACCTTATTTCTTCTACTCTGAGGGTTCTAATCCATAATTTACCTTGATCTAACTCAATTCTTACACGCGGCCCCTAAGGTGAAATACAGGTGATTGGCATCGGGACAGAAAACACCGCCGCTAACGCCACCACGAACCACCCCGCTATCCGCCAATCACGGGCAAAACGTAACCAAACTGCCGGGACGAATTTGTTTGATCCCGGCTCACTTATCGGCTGTTGATTTTCCACCCAAATCCCATATCAGCACCTCGGAGGATAATAAAATGGCACGCTTAATACGCTGGAACACTAACCGACCCACCTTCTGGTCCAATTCCTGGGACCGCGACCCGTTTGAGATGATGGATCGCATGCTCGGCGACGTCAATCGCGATATGTATGACTGGGACAATGCTCGAAACTGGAGCCTACCGCTCGACGTGATTGAGAAGGATGACGCCTACGTTGTCCGCGCCTCGATCCCCGGCATTGACCCGGAGGCGCTAGACGTTACCCTGGCCGACAACGTCCTGACCATCCACGCCGAATCTAAGCAAGAGGACGAGGAGCAGCGTGACGAACGCTATATGCTTCGCGAGCGCCGCTACGGCAGCTTCACCCGCAGCATCACCTTCCCGATGCCGGTTGAGGCCGACAAGATCGAGGCCACCTGCGCCAACGGCGAGTTGATGTTGACGCTGCCCAAGGCCGAGGCACTGCGGCCGCGTCGCATCGTCATCGGTGGGTCGCCGAACCGCAACGTCATCGAGGGCCAGGTCCAGGCCGGCAAGGGTTGGGCCGAAGGCCAGGCCAGAACACGCAACGGCAACAGCCGGGAAAACCAGGGCTTCGCCGAGGGTCAGGCTGATCTGCCCAAGGCGGCCGAAGTCGGCAGCGAGGGCTGGGCCGAAGGGCAAGCCGAGATCCCGCGTGAGATATCCACCCCGCCGAGTGAAGGCTGGGCTGAGGGCCAGGCAACCGGCACGCGCAAGTAAGCCCCGCAACGGGCCCAAAGGCTATGCCTTTGCGGCTCGAAGGGCGAAAATAATCACAAGAGGCAGCCTGAACGCTGCCTCTTTTTGTGGAATCTTCAAATTGCTCCCCGGCTCTTACCCTTTTCTGACCTGTCAGTGGCATAATAAATAGTCAGGCGTGGCGATAGTGATTGAGTAGCCAGTGCCTGACCGCGCTCGCGCCTATTGCCGGCTGCGGCGACCCATGTTGCCAGCGCGGAAACAGGAAGAGAGAAAGTCAAACTATACCTATGGAATATAAAGATTATTACAAGACGCTGGGCGTCAAGAAAACCGCCAGCGCTGATGAAATCAAAAAGGCCTATCGCAAGCTGGCCCGCA
>JAACJX010000596.1 GCA_014237545.1 Ardenticatenia bacterium
TCACTTTAAACCTAACTGCTATATCCCCAACCGGCTCTTTATGCTGCCTTCTTCGCGTTGGAAGTAACCGGCCTCAGGATGATGGGGGACTTTGTGAGGAAAATGACGAACTCTTCTCCTAATCGAACCATATTACTGTTACTCATTTTGTTTCTGACTCTGACCGGCCTGACCGGCGCCCGCGCGCTGGCCGCCCAGGACGATTCATCGGCCCCAACGGACTACCCGCCACCGACGGAAGAACAGCTCAATGATGCCTCCATCCCGCCTCTGGTTGGCGGCGTCCCCGCGACGCCGAAGCCCGCCGCCGACGCGCCCCGCGGCCCGGCCCGGCCGGGCATGCTTTTCCAGTCGTCGCCCAACGCGCCGTCCGTTCTGGTGTGGTATGGCCCGACCCAAACATTTGGCCCAAACGGCGACCCGCAGAAGTGGATCAACATCGTTGGTAACGTGACGAGTGCCGTGCCCCTGTCGGGACTTAGCTACACTGTGAACGGCGGGCCGGCGAAGACCCTGTCCATTGGCTCGAACAATAGCCGTCTTATCAACAGCGGCGATTTTAACGCCGAGATCGACTACACGGATCTGAACGCTGGGAATAACACGGTCATTATCACCGCCACTGATACCATGGGCGGCACGACGCCGGCCGTGGTCACCGTTAATTATCAGGCCCGCGCCGGCAGCTGGACGCCCGGCACCTATATCACCGACTGGAGCACCGCCGCCAAGGTCAACGACGTGGCGCAGGTGGTCGACGGTGACTGGATCATCAGCGCGGCCAAGGCGCGCCCAACCTCCCTGGCAGTCACCGGTTTTGACCGGCTCATTGCCGTTGGCGATATCTCCTGGCGCGACTACACGGTCACCGTTCCCATCACGGTCCATTCGCTCAATTTGAACAAGAGCCCCGGCGTGGGCCTCATCGTGCGCTGGCAAGGACATTTCGATACCGGCGTGGGGCTACAGCCCGTGGTTGGCTGGAAGCGTCTGGGCGCGATGGCCTGGTACCGCTATGACAAGGCAACGGCGTCCACCCCGGCCGTCGAGGGTCTGGAGTTGCTGGGCCATGNGGGCGGGGCGATTGGAACNAAGGGNTTCANNCTNACCCCGGGGCNGACCTACATCTACAAGGTCAGCATCAGTTCGAATGCCGATCCGGCAAAACCCGCCACCTACCGCTTCAAAGTGTGGCCCCAGGGCCAAACCGAGCCAACTGGCTGGGATATTGAGTCGGTTGGCGTGACCGGCGAGCCGCGCAACGGCTCCATCCTGCTGGTGGCCCATCACGCCGATGTCAGCTTCGGCAATGTAACCGTGAATCTGGGCGATACCGAGCCCAAGCCCGANCTCACGATTGGCTCGGTTGGCACGGGCACAGGCACCGTCACGGCCAGCCCGCAGAAGGCGACGTATCGCTTCGGCGAGGACGTCACCCTGACGGCGACGCCCAATGGCGGCTCTGTCTTCACCGGATGGCAGGGGAACGCCACGGGCACGACGAACCCGACGACCGTCGAGATGTTTGCCGACCGGACCGTGAAAGCTCAGTTTACTGATCCGAACGCGCAGACCCCGGTCTCCGATGACTTCAACGGTTGCGAACTGAACCCGTCGTTGTGGACGTTTGTCAACCCGTTGAACGACAGCTCCGTGGCCATGACCGGCGGCCATGCCGAGATCAGCGTGCCGTCCGGCGTGACCCACGACCTGTGGACCAGCGGCCGCAACGCGCCGCGCATCATGCAGNATGTCGATGACGGCGATTTTGAGTTCCTCGTCAAGTTCGATTCATCGATGAGTTTGAAGAACCAGGCCCAGGGCATCCTTGTGGAAGGCGACGCGCAGAACTACCTNCGNTATAACTTCCTCCACGACGGCAGCAGCTACAAGATTCAGGCCTACACCTTTACCGGTGGGGCGCAAACTCAGCGCGTCAATGTCAACATTACTATGTCCGCGCCGATGTACCTGCGCGTCAAGCGCATTGGCGATGTCTGGAATTTGACCTATTCCAGCAATGGCTCGACGTGGAGCTTTGGNGCGGGATTCACCTATGCCCTCAATGTGACAGCGGCCGGGGTCTATGCCGGCAACTCGAATGCGAACCCGGCCCATGTGGCCAGGGTGGACTACTTCTTCAATGCCAAGAGCCCTATATCGCCGGAGGATAACAACCGCAAGCTCAACGTCACCATCAACGGCAACGGTTCCGTCCAGCGCGCGCCGGAAAAGGAGAACTACGCTTGCGACGAGGTGGTCACCCTGACGCCCGTCCCGGCCCCGGGCTTCAAGTTCGATTCGTGGGGCGGGGCGCTGACCGGCAACGCCAGCCCGGCCCAGCTGACGATGAACGCGACGAAGAGCGTCATCGCCAACTTTGTCAGCGACACGCAATACACCGTGTCCCTGAGCGCGAACGGCGCGGGCACGGTGACCAAATCGCCCGACAAGCCGACCTATGGGGCCGGCGAGCAAGTGACGCTGACGGCCGCGCCGAGTCTGGGCAACACATTCGTCAACTGGCTGGTTGACGGCGCGCCCAACACAAACAACCCGTTGGTTCTAACTGTCACTAAAAACATGACCGTCGTCGGCAACTTCGCCAGCGCGCCGCCGCGCGTGCTGACGGTGACGCCCGTCGGCAACGGCACGGTCAACGTCAATCCTGCTAAGGCCTCTTACCTGCATGGCGAGACGGTCACGCTGACGGCTGTGCCGGGCCAGAACGCCAGTTTCACCGGCTGGAGCGGCAGCTATGGCGATGTGAACCCCCTCGTTATCACCATGGACGGGGACAAGTCCATCACGGCCACGTTCCGCGATAACATCTATAGCCTGACGACCAATGTCGATCCCCCCGGATCGGGCACGGTATCGGTTGACCCGCAGAAGTCGCTCTACTATCAGGATGAAGTAGTGGAGCTGACGCCGGTCCCGGCGTCGGGCTACAAGTTCAACGGCTGGAGCGGCGACCTGACAGGTAGCGCCGTGCCGGGCCAGTTGGCCATGACCAAGAACTCGACGGTCACGGCCAATTTCATCCCCGGTGANAGCTTCTCCATCAACATCAGCATCAGCGGCGGCGACGGAACCGTCATGAAAAGCCCGTCCAAGGCCGAGTATGGCTATGGCGAAGAGGTGACTCTGACGGCCGTACCCGATACGGGTTATGAGTTCCTCAAGTGGAGCGGCGATCTGGAGAGCACGGATAACCCGGCGGTGGTCACCGTCACCGAAGACATGGATATCACGGCCAACTTCGCCGGAGAAGGCATCTACAGCCTGACGATTCTGCCGTCCGAGAACGGCTCAGTCGCGGCCGATCCCGTCCGCAATCTNTACGCGCAGGATGAACAGGTGACGCTGACGGCCGTGCCGGAGTTGGGCTANATGTTCAATGGCTGGGGTGAAGATGCGTTTGGCTCGGANAACCCGCTGACCATCACCATGACCCGCAATACCACGGTCTCGGCCAGCTTCATCACCGCGCCGCTCTACAATCTGAACGTGACCACAAACGGNCCGGGGAGCGTGACGCTGGACCCCGAAGGGACGCAGTTCATCGCCGGATCCACCGTCACGCTGACCGCCACGGCCGAATCCGGCTACGTCTTCACCGGTTGGACCGGAGACCTGATCAGCAACGAGAATCCATACCAGCTCCTGATCGATGGCAACAAGAACATTGTCGCCAACTTCGGCGAAGCTTCCGACGTTGTGTCCGATGACTTTGCCGGCTGCGGCACGCTCAACTCGCGGTGGACATGGGTCGACCCCCTGGGATTGGCGGACTACTCGCTGACCGGAACCCAGGCCAAGATCGTCGTTCCGTCCGGCGCTAATTACGAGATCTGGAAGAACGGTAACAACAGCGCGCGCCTCGTGCAGGCCGTCGCCAACACCAACTTNGAGATCATTGTCAAGTTCGACTCGCCGGTCACCCAGGGCTACCAGACCCAGGGCGTCCTGATCGAGACAGACGACGACACGTTCCTGCGGGCGGACTTCCATCACAACGGCACGGAAATGCGATTCTTTGCCGGCACGGTGGACAATGGCGCTTCNCGGAACCGTTTCAGCATACCGATTGCGCCGGCTCCAGCGGAGATATACATGCGCATCCAGCGCAACGGCGACACGTTCCGGTTGTTCTATCGCTTCATGGAAACCGATCCCTGGACCGGCTTCAAGGGCAGCAACTTCAAGTTTCCGATGGAAGTTAAGGGAGTGGGCATATTTGCCTCTACCCAGCCAATAGGTGGGCAGCCTGCCCCCGGCCACACGGCGTTGTTTGACTTCTTCTTCAACGTCAAAACCCCCATCTCGCCGGAAGACGGCAACGCGCCAGGGATCGTCGTCAACAAGGTTGGCGAAGGGAACGTNACGCTGACGCCCAACAACGGCAACTACACGTGCGGCCAGCAGGTTCAACTCCAGGCCACGCCTGCCGCCGGTTGGCGCTTCCAGAACTGGAGCGTCGATCTNAANGGCAGCAATCCGACCCAGACCCTCACGGTGACGAAAAAGCACAACGTGACGGCGACGTTTGTCCGCATAACCGGATACAAGCTCTTCTTGCCGGTGGCTATTCGCTGACCTCCCGAACCATTGAGCGGCCGTCTTTGCCAAGAGACGGCCGCTCTGTTCCATCCCCGCTGACACTTAAGCGGCTTCGTAAGCTAATCTGGATAACCTTAACAGGTAGGACAACCTGTCAAGCAGGTAGACGCCTTATCGGCCACAGGNCGGTAGCATTGGGCCAATTAAGCTATAAAGCGCAACAGAATCGAGAGTTGTACGCCCCGAAACAATTCATCCGGCCCACGTAATGTATGGGAGCGGCTCCACTTTTAATGGTAGAAAATTAAAGCTNTTGGGCGCGTCACGATGATTCACGCAGGAGTTAATGCCGTATGAAAATGTTGCATATGACCAGGGAGCGGAAGGGAAAATTCCATCCTGAGCACATCCGAAACGTGATGCGCCGCCGTTATTATCTGGACCTGTCATCCGACTATCGGGATTCGCTGGTCCTCGCCGGGACGGGCCGCAGCGGCACCACCTGGATTTCCGAGGTGATTAACTATCACAACGAGTACCGGCTGATGGACGAGCCGGACCGCAACGGCCGTATCGAAGCTTTCGCTCATTTCAATGCGATTCAGTACATCCGCCCCGATGACCATGATCCCGCCTATCTGGAGCCNGTGGGCCTCTCGCTATCCGGCCGTTTGCGTAACAATTGGTCCGACCGGTTCAACACGCGCNTCATCTCGAACAAGCGGCTGGTCAAGTTCATTCGCGCCAACCTGTATCTCAAGTGGATGGTCAATCACTTCCCCGGCTTGAAGGTCGCCTTCCTGATGCGCCATCCCTGCGCCGTGTGCCTCTCCCAATCCCGCCTCGATTGGGAAATTGACCTGCATGACATTCTGCTCGTCCAGCCCCAACTCATGGCCGATTTCCTGGAGCCATTCCGCGAGCAAATCGCCGCGGCCGATACGCTCTTTGAAAAGCGACTGTGGATGTGGTGCGTCGAGAATTACGTGGCCCTGTCCCACCTGGAAACCGGCGACGCGCATCTGGCCTTCTACGAGTCCTTCTGCGAAGAACCGGAGCAGGAAATCAAGCGTTTGTTCGACTTCTACGGCAAGCANTGGGATGCCTCTGTCTATGAAGCCATGCGCAAGCCGTCGAACTCCAGCAAGCCGGANAGCGCCATCGTGACAGGCAAGAACCGCGTCGACAGCTGGATGAAGCACATCAAGGACGACGAGCGCGAACTGGCCCGCCGCATGCTGCGGCAGTTTGGTCTGGATGCTATCTACTCGGTCGATTCGCCTTTGCCTAACACGGCCGCCGCTTGGGAAATGTTGGCGCGCCCCGCGCAACCGCTGCCGGCCAAGGCGGATTGACCCCTGTTTTACAATCTGGTCGAACAGTTCCGAGCATTCGGAACGAGGGAGCAAAGATGAAACACACAGCCCGTATATCCATTCTGTTTTTGGCACTGGTCATTCTCGGGAGCCTCATGCTGATGGTCCCGGGCGTCACCGAGGCGGGCATTTTTAATGCCAGCAATGAGGTGACCTACAAGGAGTATTGGGTCCCCCATACCCAGTTTACCGGCGGTTGCAACGCGGANGGTACGCCAACCTCTCCCGGTGGCTCGTGGTATTTGGAGCCGCATACATTGGCGAAATGNCCGAAGACGGTCCAGTTCACGCTGCCCGACGATTTCACGAACGCGGCCAAGATCGAGGTATATCTTGATCTGTGGCGCAATTACGCGACTCAGGCAGCGATGTTCAAGGTTAATAATGGCGCGACTACCTATCGTCCTCCGGTCGGCGCTGACTGGAGCCGCACGCCCTACGTCGTTGAGATCGACAAATCAGAGTTCAAGGTCGGTCTCAATTCAATGACTTTCTGGGGCGACAAAAGATATCACGTTCACGATATTGCGATCCGCATCTATTACAATAACAACGCGCCATTGCTGCCCGGCGCGGGCAGCGACGTTGAGCCGCCTAACGGCCAATTGACGTCTATTCAGGACGACAACGGGTCCGTCAACCCCAATGCCGGTGGGACCCTGACCGTCAACAGTGACAAGCTGATATTGACGGCCGACATCTCTGGCGACACCGCCTATGTCGAATACAATGCCTGGTAAGAGGGCTATGACGAGGATAA